>CAMBVS010000007.1 GCA_945871425.1 Rhizobium sp. Q54
ATGGTACATCGCGCCACCCAACCGCGCCGTTGACCCCTTCCGACCTTCAGCCGTAGAGCCGTTCCAAATGCTAGAGAAGACCTACCGACCGGATCAGGTCGAGGCCAAGCATTACGCCGCCTGGGAGGGCTCGGGCGCCTTCGCCTGCCATTCCGGCTCGAATGCGAAGCCCTACACGATCATCATGCCGCCGCCGAACGTGACCGGCAGCCTGCATGTCGGGCACGCGCTGACCTTCACCGTCCAGGACGTGATGATCCGCTACCGGCGGATGCAGGGCCGTGACACGCTGTGGCAGCCGGGCACGGACCATGCCGGCATTGCCACCCAGATGGTGGTCGAGCGCGAGCTGGGGAAGGAAGGGAAGTCCCGCCAGGATCTCGGCCGCGAGACGTTCCTGGAGAAGGTGTGGGCGTGGAAGGCGGAGTCCGGCGGCACCATCCTGGGCCAGCTTCGTCGCCTCGGCGCCTCGGCCGACTGGGCCCGCGAGGTCTTCACCATGGATGACGGCCCCAACGCCGCCGTCCGCAAGGTCTTCGTCGACCTGTTCAAGCAGGGCCTGATCTACAAGGCCAAGCGCCTGGTCAACTGGGATCCCAAGCTCAAGACCGCGATCTCCGATCTCGAGGTCGAGCAGAAGGTGGTCAGGGGGAACCTCTGGTACCTCAAATATCCGATCGAGGGCGAGGAGGGGCGCTTCATCGTCGTCGCCACCACGCGCCCTGAGACCATGCTGGGCGACACCGGCGTCGCCGTGCATCCCGACGATGCGCGCTACAAGGACCTGGTCGGCAAGCACGCCATCCTGCCGCTGGTCGGCCGGCGGTTGCCGATCGTCGCCGACGAGTATTCCGATCCCGAGAAGGGCTCGGGCGCGGTCAAGATGACGCCGGCGCACGACTTCAACGACTTCGAGGTCGGCAAGCGCCACACGCTCGATCTCGTCAACATCATGGACGAGACCGCGCATCTGAACGACGCGGTGCCGGAGGCCTATCGCGGCCTCGAACGCTTCGCCGCGCGGAAGAAGGTGGTCGCCGACCTGGAGGCGCTGGGCGTCGTCGAGAAGATCGAGCCCAACACCCACATGGTCCCGCATGGCGACCGCTCGGGCGTGCCGATCGAGCCCTGGCTCTCCGATCAGTGGTATCTCGACGCGCACACCCTGGCGCAGCCGGCGATCAAGGCGGTCGAGGAGGGGCGGACCCGCTTCGTGCCGAAGCAGTACGAGAACGTGTTCTTCGAATGGATGCGTAACATCCAGCCCTGGAACATCTCGCGCCAGCTCTGGTGGGGCCACCAGATCCCGGCCTGGTACGGGCCCGACGGCAAGGTCTTCGTCGAGCTGACGGAAGCCCAGGCTCATGACGCCGCCAAGGCGCATTACAACGCCCAGGTCACGCTCAGGCGCGACACCGACGTGCTCGACACCTGGTTCTCCTCGGGGCTCTGGCCGTTCTCGACTCTCGGCTGGCCCGACCAGACGCCGGAGCTGAAGCGCTACTACCCCGGCGACGTGCTGGTCACCGGCTTCGACATCATCTTCTTCTGGGTCGCCCGAATGATGATGTTCGGCATCCACTTCATGGGCGATGTGCCGTTCCGCGACGTCTACATCCACGGCCTGGTCCGCGACGAGAAGGGCCAGAAAATGTCGAAGACCAAGGGTAACGTCATCGATCCGCTCGAGCTGGTCGATGCCTACGGCGCCGATGCGCTCCGCTTCACCATCGCCGCATCGATCTCACAGGGCCGCGACATCAAGCTCGCCAAGACCAAGGTCGAGAGCTATCGCAACTTCGCGACCAAGATCTGGAACGTCGCCCGCTTCGCCGAGATGAACGGCTGCAAGCCGGTCGTTGGATTCGATCCGGCGAATGCGAAGCTGACGCTGAACCGCTGGCTGATGACGGAGATCGCCGACCTCGCAGCCAAGGTCACCGCCAGCCTGGACGACTACCGGATCAACGAGGCGGCGATGGGCCTCTATCACGGGCTCTGGGGCACCTTCTGCGATTGGTATGTCGAGTTCGCCAAGCCGGTGTTGACCGGCGAAGACGCGGCCGCCGCGGCCGAGACCAAGGCGATGACCGCCTGGGCCCTCGATACGCTGATGCATCTGCTGCATCCGATCATGCCGTTCCTGACCGAAGAGATCCACGAGCAGTCGGGCGCCGGAGGGCAGCTGATCACCGGCCACTGGCCGGAGCCGACGCCGGCCTGGATCGACCGCAAGGCGCAGGCGGAGATGGCCTGGGTGATCAAGCTGGTCTCGGAGATCCGCTCGGTGCGTTCGGAGATGAACGTGCCGCCGGCGACCGTGCTCAAGCTGCAGGTGAGGGATTCCGGCCCGGAGACGACCCGCCGGCTCTCGTCATATGGCGATCTCGTCCGCCGCCTCGCGCGCGTCGAAGGCCCGTCGGCGGTCACCGAGGTCGAGAAGACCGCGGCCCAGGTCGTGGTCGACGAGGCCACCTTCGCCCTGCCGCTGGCCGGCGTCATCGATCTCGCCGCCGAGCGCCAGCGGCTGTCCAAGGAGATCGACAAGCTCGCCGGCGAGATCGGCAAGATCGACGCCAAGCTCGGCAATGCCGGCTTCGTCGCCAAGGCGCCGCCGGAGGTGGTCGACGAGCAGCGCGAGCGCCGGACCGAGACCGACCAGGCGCTGACCCGGCTCCGCCAGGCGCTGGACCGCATCAGAGCCGCGTAGTGTCCTTCCGCGACGCGCTCTCGCCGGGGCTCGCAAAGAAAACCTTCGATCAGTGGTGTGCGCTTCGTGTCGGCGGCAAGGTGCCGAAGAAGGACGATCTCTGCCCGCTCGGCCTGCCGCCGGCGACGCTGCCTTTCCTGATGCTGATGGAGTGGATGGGCGAGGGCGAGGAGTTCCGCTGTCGTCTCAGCCTTTCAACATCGCCCGCATCCGCTCGGCATAGGCGACCAGGTTGGCGTGCTTCGCCGTTTCCGCCTTGAGCCCGGTCTCCAGCGGCGCGTGCAGGATGTTGACCAGGAAGCCGGTCGCGGTTGCGTCCAGCGAGGTCGGCTTGTCGCCCAGCATGTAGGGGCGGTCGCCGAGCAGCGTTGCCAATGCTCCGACGTCGCGGCCGCCGAAGGCGTAGATCTCGTCCCGGCTATGGCGGGTGGTGCCCTGGCCGTGGAGAGTGCGCGCCACACGCTTCCTGATCAGCGGCGGCACGATCCAGCGGAGCGGCGGCGGCAGGAAGCCGAAGACCCTGGGGCCGAACACCGACCACCCGGCAACGTCGATCCAGCGGGAATAGACGATGGTCCAATAGAGGCTCTCTTCCACCATCCGCTACCAGGCATGCTGGTCCGCCTTCTCGAGCGTGGTCAGGTGGCCGTCGAGCGGATCGCCATAGGTCGCCTTCAGATAGTCGATGATGACCCGGCTGTCGGCGACCGTCTTGCCGTTGTCCTCGATGTAGGGGAGCTGGCCCTTCGGCGCCTTCCGGACGTCGGCGCGGCGCTTCTCGAAGGGCAGGCCGGCGAGCCTTAGATACGCCTCCATCTTCAGGCAGAAGGGGCTGGGGTCGAAGCCGAAGGTGTCGCCGTAGTGGTAGAGCGTGATCATCGAGCCTCCTCGAGCCGCAACACGCGGCTAGGCAACCGACGGCAGAGGAGGCTATCGTTCCGATCCCTCCTTGAGCAACAGCCGCGAGCGCAACAGAACCATGGCCGTGAAGAAGTCCAAGTCGACCGGCTTCGACAAGTCGAAGCTGCCGTCGCGCTACACCAGTGTCGGGCCGGAGTCCGCCCCGCACCGTGCGTTCTACTACGCCATGGGCATGACCGATAAGGAGGTGTCGCAGCCCTTCGTCGGCGTCGCCACCACCTGGAACGAGGCCGCCCCCTGCAACATCGCCCTCATGCGCCAGGCGCAGGCGGTGAAGAAGGGAGTGAAGGCGGCGGGCGGCACGCCCCGCGAGTTCACCACCATCACCGTGACCGACGGCATCGCCATGGGCCATGCCGGGATGAAATCCTCGTTGATCAGCCGCGAGATCATCGCGGATTCGGTCGAGCTGACCATGCGCGGGCACTGCTACGACGCCCTGGTCGGCGTCGCCGGCTGCGACAAGTCTCTGCCCGGCATGATGATGGTGATGGCGCGGCTCAACGTCCCGTCGGTGTTCATCTATGGCGGCTCGATCATGCCGGGCCGCTACAAGGGCAGAGACATCACCATCCAGGACGTGTTCGAGGCGGTCGGCAGCCACGCCGCCGGCACGATCACCGACCAGGAGCTGAGCGACGTCGAGCACGCCGCCTGCCCGAGCTCCGGCTCCTGCGGCGGCCAGTTCACCGCCAACACCATGGCCTGCGTCTCCGAGGCGATCGGCCTTGCGCTTCCCGGTTCCGCGGGCGCGCCCGCGCCCTATGACAGCCGCGACGCGCTCTGCGAGCAGTCGGGCCTGGCGGTGATGAACCTGCTCAAGCTCAACCTCCGCCCTCGTGACATCATCACTCGGAAGGCGCTGGAGAACGCCGCGAGGGTGGTCGCCGCGTCCGGCGGCTCGACCAACGGCGCGCTGCACCTGCCGGCGATCGCACATGAGGTCGGCATCGACTTCGACCTGCACGCCGTCGCCAAGATCTTCAAGTCGACGCCCTACATCGCCGACCTGAAGCCGGGCGGCCGCTACGTCGCCAAGGACCTCTACGAGGTCGGCGGCGTGCCGATCCTGATGAAGGCGCTGCTCGACGGCGGCTTCCTCCACGGCGACTGCATGACGGTGACCGGCAAGACCATCGCCGAGAACCTGAGGAAGGTCGTCGTGCCGAAGAATCAGGACGTGATCCGCACCACCAAGAAGCCGATCACGGCGACCGGCGGCGTCGTCGGCCTCAAGGGCAACCTCGCCCCGCAGGGTGCGATCGTGAAGGTCGCGGGCATGAAGAACCTCAAGTTCTCGGGTCCGGCGCGGGTCTTCGACTGCGAGGAGGACTGCTTCGAGACCGTGCTGAAGCGGAAGTACAAGAAGGGCGAGGTGCTGGTGATCCGCTACGAGGGGCCGAGAGGCGGTCCCGGCATGCGTGAGATGCTGTCGACGACGGCGGCGCTCTACGGCCAGGGCGCCGGCGACAGCGTGGCGCTGATCACCGACGGTCGCTTCTCTGGTGCCACGCGCGGCTTCTGCATCGGCCATGTCGGCCCGGAGGCGGCGGTCGGCGGCCCGATCGCGCTGATCAGGAGCGGCGACATCATCACCATCGACGCGGTCAAGGGCACGCTCGACGTCGAGCTCAGCAAGGCCGAGCTGGCCAAGCGCCGCAAGGCCTGGAAGCCGCGCCAGCACGACTCCCGCTCCGGTACGCTGTGGAAATACGCGCAGACCGTCGGCGACGCCGAGAAGGGCGCCGTGACCCACCCCGGCGCCGCCAAGGAAGTCCGCGCCTTCGCCGACATCTGAGATAAGTCACAACAGAAGGGCGGCAGCGATGCCGCCCTTCGCGTTTTCCCGAGTTCCCTATTGCGAGAGACTGACATGGCCCGCATCGCCGTCGGCGGCTTCCAGCACGAGACCAATACCTTCGCCCCCTCGCTCGCGACATATGACGAGTTCGCCAAGGGCGGCGGCTGGCCGGGGCTGAGCCGAGGCGCCGATCTGGAGCCGGCGACCAAGGGGATGAACCTGCCGGTCGCCGGATTCATCGAGGAGGCAAGGAAGCGCGGACACGAGATCGCGCCGCTCGCCTGGGCCGCGGCCTCGCCCTGCTCCTATGTGACATCCGACGCCTATGAGCGCATCGCCGGGATGATCTGCGAGGACTTGAGGAAGGCGCTGCCGGTCGACGCGGTCTATCTCTGCCTCCACGGCGCCATGGTGGTCGAAACCTACGAGGACGGCGAGGGCGAGCTGCTGGAGCGCGTCCGCAAGATCGTCGGCCCCGGCATCCCGGTGGTCGCCAGCCTCGACCTACACGCGAACACCACCCAGAAGATGATGGACAACGCCGACGTCCTCATCGCCTACCGGACGTACCCGCATGTCGACATGGCCAACACCGGCAAGATGACGGCCGAGCACCTGGACGGGCTGCTGAAGGGTTCGGGCGCGGTCTACAAGGCGTTCCGCCAGGCACCGTTCATCATCCCGATCAACTTCCAGTGCACCTACATGGAGCCGTCGAAGACCATCTACAAAATGGTCGAGGACGCCGAGACCGGCGACGTCGCCTCCGTCAGCTTCACGCCGGGGTTCCCCGCCGCCGACATCTGGGACTGCGGTCCGGCGGTGATGGCCTATGGCACCACGCAGGAAGCCGCCGACCGCGCCGCCGACAGGATCATCGGCGAGGTGATCGGGCGCGAAGGGGACTGGTCCGACAAGTTCTACGATCCGACCGGCGCCGTCGCCTACGCCATCCGCAAGGGCAACCAGGCGACCAAACCGATCGTCATTGCGGACACCCAGGACAACCCCGGCACCGGCGGTGACGGCGACACCACCGGCTTCCTGCATGCGCTGGTCGCCCAGAACGCCCAGGAAGCGGCGCTGGCGCTGATGTGCGACCCCGCGGCGGCAGCGGCGGCGCACAAGGCCGGCGTCGGCGCCGAGATCACCATCAACCTCGGCAACATCTCGAAGGTCGCCGGCGACAAGCCGTTCCGCGGCACCTTCCTCGTGGAAAAGCTCTCAGACGGCAACGTCGTCGGCACCGGGCCGATGTATGGCGGAGCGCGGATGAAGCTGGGGCCGATGGCGTGCCTGAAGATCGGCGGCGTCCGCGTCGCCGTCTCGTCCCGCAAGGTGCAGGCGGCCGACCAGGCGCTGTTCCGCGCCGTCGGCATCGAGCCCAGCCGGCAGAAGATCCTGGTGCTGAAGAGCTCGGTGCATTTCCGCGCCGATTTCCAGCCGATCGCCGAGGAGGTGATCGTCGGCATCGCGCCCGGGCCCTTCGTCGCCGATACCCGCGCGCTGCCGTGGAAGAAGCTCCGGCCCGGCCTCAAGGTCTCGCCGAATGGCCCCGTCTACCAGCCGGGCTGGCAACCTCAGGCGAGTTGAGGCGAGGCCATCCGCTGGCCGATGACGGCCGGACCATCAACATGATTCTCAGTTACCAGGAGAGCGAGGTCCTGGTGCACCCGAGCAATCGGGTCAGGTAGAGTCGGCCTGACGCCTGAAGCTGGCGCCGATGATTGCGATCGACACCAGGATAAGTCCTGCGCCCACGAAGAACGAGGCCCCCGGCAGCAGGAACGGCGCCGTCGGTCCGATGAAATAGGCGAAGACGGTCGTCGCCAGCGGCGGGCCGACGATGGCGGTTCCGGTATTGACGCTTGAGAGAGCGCCCTGCAGCAGGCCCTGCTCGTCGGGCGGGGTTGCGCCGGTCAGGAGCGCCTGGAGCGACGGCATCACCAGCGCCCAGCCGGGTATGTGGATGACCATGATGACGTAGGCCATCCACCCCTCCCAGGCGAAGCCGTAGAGGGTGAGGCCGAAGGCGCTGACCGCGAGGCCGAGAACCAGCGAGCGGCGTTCGCCGAGGCGAGGAACCACGGCTCGAACGACGAAGCCCTGCGACAGCGCGAACATGAGGCCGACCGCGGTCAGCGACAGGCCGACCTCGACCGTCGACCAGGCGTAGCGGTAGCCGGCGTAGAGGACCCAGATGTTCTCGAGGCCGCGCTGGGCCATGGCCGACAGGATGTAGCCGCCGATCATCAGAATGCCGCGATGGGCATGGGCAAAGACCGGGAAGGCGCCGATCGGATTGGCCCGCCGGAGATCGATCGACCGCCGGTGCTCTGGCTTCAGCGATTCCGGCAGGGCAAAGAAGCCGAAGACGAGATTGGCGAAGGCGAGCCCGCCGGCGGCGAGAAAGGGAAGGCGGAGATCGACCTCACCGAGCAGGCCGCCGAGGAAGGGGCCGGCGATGAAGCCGATGCCGAAGGCGACGCCGACCAGGCCGAAGTTCTGCGCCCGCTGCTCCGGCGGCGAGACGTCGGCAATATAAGCATTGGCGACCGGAAACGTCGACGCCATGAGCCCGGTGAGCGCGCGCAGGGCGACGAACCAGCCGAGGTTGGGCGCGAAGGCCGAGAGAACGTAGGTCGCGCCGAGCCCGCCGAGCGAGATCAGCAGCACGGGACGGCGCCCGAAGCGGTCGGAGAGGCTGCCGGTCAACGGTCCGAACGCGAACTGCATGACCGCGTAGAGCGCCGTCAGCAATCCGAGGACATGGGCGGCCGCGGCGACGTCGCCGCCGGTGAAGCTCTCGATCAGCTTCGGCAGGATCGGCAGGATCAGGCCGATGCCCAGCATGTCGAGGACCAGCGTGACGACGATGAAGATCAGGCTCGCCGGACGCGCGCTCATCGGCCCCTCGGAAAGTGAGCGGCGAGAGTATGCCGATGCGACCCGACGGTCCTCTCAAAACAACACGCCGAGGCGGCTCGACCCGGCCGGTTCCGCAGGGCAGAATGCGACGTGATGATGAATTACCTGCTCGTTGCCCTCGGTAGCGCCATCGGCGGCATGGGGCGCCACGCCATCGGGCTGCAGTTTCCGTTCGATCCGGCGGTTCATGACGTCGCGCTCGGCACGCTTGCGGTCAACATCCTGGGCTCGTTCGTCGCCGGGTTGCTGGTCGCCTGGAGCCTGCCCGGCGGCTTCCTGCAGGGACAGGGCGGCTGGCAGCTGTTCCTCATCGTCGGCATCTGCGGCGGCTTCACCACCTTCTCCGCCTTCAGCCTGGACACCTTCGCGCTGCTTCAGCAGGGCGAGCCCTACGCGGCGATGGTGAACAGCCTGCTCTCAGTCGGCGGAGCGCTGGCCGCGGTGACGGCGGGAGTCGCCGTCGGCTGGGCCACAGGTTGAGGTCTTAGGTCAGCTCGCACCAGGCGGGCGTGTGGTCGGATGCCTTCTCTTCGCCACGCGGTGTGCGGTCGACGCCGGCGGCGATGAGCCGGTCGGCGGCCTGGGGCGAGAGCAGCAGGTGGTCGATTCGAAGGCCGAGGTCGCGTTGCCAGGCGCCGGCCTGATAGTCCCAATAGGTGTAGAGGTGCTCGGTCGGGTTCAGGGCGCGGATCGCGTCGGTGTAGCCGAGATTGACCAGCGTGCGGAACCGGGCGCGCGACTGCGGCTGGCACAGCGCGTCGCCGGCCAGCGCCGCCGGGTCGTAGACGTCGACGTCGGTCGGGCAGACGTTGTAGTCGCCGGCGAGGATCACCGGCTCCTCGCTCGCCAGCAGCTCGCGGGCCCGCGCGGTCAGCCGGTCCATCCATCCCAGCTTGTAGGTGAACTTGTCGGTGCCGACCGGATTGCCGTTCGGCAGGTAGATCGAGGCGACGCGGACGCCGCCGGTCTTCACCTCGACATAGCGCGCCTGCGGATCGCCGTCGTCGCCGGGAAGCCGGTCGATGACGTCCGTGATCGGCTGGGTCGAGAGCAGGGCGACGCCGTTATAGGCCTTCTGGCCGACGGCGACGCCTTCGTAGCCCAAGGCCTTGATGTCGAGGATGGGAAAATCCTCGGTCAGGCACTTGATCTCCTGCAGCATCACGATGTCCGGCTTGAACCTGCCGAGCCAGCGGATCAGGTGCGAGGAGCGCGCCTTGACCGAATTGACGTTCCAGGTGGCGATCTTGACCAGGCGAAGACCTCAGACGGCGAAGGACTTGCCGCAGCCGCAGCCGGACGAGGCGTTCGGGTTCTTCACCTGGAACGACGACCCCACCATGTCCTCGACCCAATCGAGCTCGGAGCCGGCGAGGAGGTCGAGCGAGGTCTCGTCGATCACCACCTCGACCTCGCCGTTCCTGAACAGGCGGTCGTCGCCGGTGGTCTGGTCGTCGAAGCTGAAGCCGTACTGGAAACCGGAACAGCCGCCGCCGGAGACGGCGAGGCGGAGCCGCGTGCCCGGTCCGGCGTTCTCCTGCTGGATCAGCGCCGCGATGCGTTTGGCAGCGTTGTCGCTGACGGTGAAGTTACGGTTCTCGGCGACGGACGTATCGGCCATGATCTGGGCCCCTCGTATGACATATCCACCATGTAGGCGATGCGGGGCAGAAGTCAATTTGCTGCTTTGCCCAAGCCCCTACGGCTTGTAGGGTCCGGCCGCCATGCCGCTCGCGCCCTATGCCTGCCACGCCGAGGCCTCCCGCGGCCGCCGGCACCCGGAACCGCCTCCGGCCGAGCGCAGCGAATTCCAGCGCGACCGAGACCGCATCATCCACTCCGTCGCCTTCCGGCGCTTGAAGCACAAGACCCAGGTGTTCATCGAGCACGAGGGCGACCATTTCCGCACGCGCCTGACCCATTCCCTTGAAGTTGCCCAGATCGCCCGCTCGATCGCCCGTTCACTCGGCCTGGATGAGGATCTTTCGGAGGCGCTGGCGCTTGCCCACGACCTCGGCCACACCTGCTTCGGCCATGCCGGCGAGGACGTTCTGGATGCGGCGATGGCGCCCTATGGCGGCTTCGACCACAACGACCAGACCTTCCGTATCCTGACGCGGCTGGAGCGGCGCTATGCCGAGTTCGATGGGCTCAACCTCACCTGGGAGGCCCTAGAAGGCACGGTGAAGCACAACGGCCCGCTGACCGGCGGGACGTCGACGAAACCGGTGCCGCCGACCATCGCCGCCTACGACGTCGCTCTCTGGCTCGACAGCTATCCCTCGGCCGAGGCCCAGGTCGCCTCGCTCTCCGACGACATCGCCTACAACAACCACGACATCGACGACGGCCTTCGTGCCGGGCTGTTCCAGCTCGATGAGATCGAGCATGTCGGTTTGATCCGCGACGTACTGGCCGGGATCCGCGCTGCCCACCCCGGATTGGAGACGGTGCGCCTGCATGGCGAGCTGGTGCGCCAGATGATCGGACGGATGGTCGCCGACGTGCTGGCGGAGAGCCGGCGGCTGCTCGCCGACGCCCGGCCGGGCTCGGCTGACGAGCTTCGCCGCCTCGGGCGGCCGGTAATCGCCTTCTCGTCCACGATGCGCGCGTATGACACGCAGTTGAAGGCGTTTCTGCATGAGCGTATGTACCGGCACGACCGGGTGCGGCTCGCGCGTGAAGACGCCCATGCCGTGGTGAAGGATCTCTTCCACTTGTTCCTCGCCGAGCCCGGGCGGCTTCCGGCAGAGTGGGCGGAGGCGACGCGGGGCCTGGACCAGCCGGGCCGGGCCCGGGTCGTCGCCGACTACATCGCCGGGATGACAGACCGTTACGCCTTTGCCGAGCACCTTCGGCTTGTGAAGAATAGAACGATTAAAAATGAATCTTTACAATTATTTCCGTGACATAGTTCTGAAAGAGCTTCAGGCAATCGAGCTTCCGCCCGGCCTGGACATGTCGCGCGTGATGGTTGAGCCCACCCGGGATCCCAGGCACGGCGACATCGCCACCAACGCCGCCATGGTTCTGGCCAAGCCGGCGGGCAAGAACCCCCGACAGCTCGCCGAGGCGCTGAGGACGCGGCTCGTCGGCCATCCCGACGTCGTCAATGCCGAGGTCGCGGGGCCGGGATTCCTCAACCTGACGCTCTCGCCGGGATTCTGGCACCTCCAGCTCAAGGATCTGCTGGAGACCGGCATCGCCTATGGCGACTCGCGGGCCGGTGCCGGCCGCAAGGTGAACGTCGAATACGTCTCGGCCAACCCGACCGGGCCTATGCATATCGGCCACGCCCGGGGGGCGGTCTTCGGTGACGCGCTGGCCGCCCTGATGCAGAAGACCGGCTTCGAGGTGACGCGCGAGTACTACATCAACGACGCCGGCGCCCAGGTCGACCAGCTCGCGCGCTCGGCCTATCTCCGCTACCTCGAGGCCCATGGCGAGTCGATCGAGATCCCGTCCGGCCTCTACCCCGGCGAGTACCTTAAGGAGACCGGCGCGGCCCTGAAGGCGCGCGACGGCGGCAAGTGGCGGGGACAGGCCGAGGAGGATTGGCTGCCCCCGGTCCGCGACTTCGCCATCGACCACATGATGGCGATGATCAAGGAGGACCTTGCCGCGCTCGGCGTGCGTCAGGAAGTCTTCTCAAGCGAGCGAGCGCTGGTGCAGGCCGGCGCGGTCGAGCGGGTGCTGAAGACGCTCAAGGACAAGGGCCTGATCTATGTCGGCACGCTCGAGTCGCCGAAAGGCAAGGCGCCCGAAGACTGGGAGCCCAGGCCGCAGACCTTGTTCCGGGCGACCCAGTTCGGCGACGACGTCGACCGGCCACTGATGAAGTCCGACGGCACCTGGACCTACTTCGCCAGCGACATCGCCTACCACTACGACAAGCTCGAACGCGGCTCGACAGAACTGATCGACGTGCTGGGCGCCGACCATGGCGGCTACGTCAAGCGCATGTCCGCGGCAGTGAAGGCGCTGTCCGACGGCAAGGCCCATCTCGACTGCAAAATCTGTCAGATGGTCAACCTGACCGAGGGTGGACAGCCGGTGAAGATGTCGAAGCGGGCAGGGACCTTCGTCACGCTTCGCGACGTCGTCGACCGGGTCGGCAAGGACGTGGTCCGTTTCATCATGCTGACCCGCAAGAACGACCAGGCCATCGACTTCGACTTCCAGAAAGTGACCGAGCAGAGCCGGGACAACCCGGTCTTCTACGTCCAGTACGCCCATGCCCGGTCGCGGTCGGTGATGCGGCTCGCAGGCGAATCGATTCCTAAGAATCTGCTGACTCCCCAGGCGCTAACCCAAGGAAACCTGGGGCGCTTGACCGACCCGAGCGAGATTGGTCTCATCAGGACGCTGGCTAACTGGCCGCGCATCGTCGAGGGTGCGGCGGAAGCGCACGAACCGCACCGTCTGGCTTTCTACCTCTACGACCTCGCAGCCGAATTCCACCAGCTCTGGAACAAGGGCAAGGATGACGCCACGCTTCGTTTCATCATCGCCGGCGAGGACGAGATCACCCGAGCCCGCCTGGCGCTGGTGCAGGCGGTGGCGACGGTGATCGCTTCCGGACTTGCCGTCTTCGGCGTCGAGCCGGTCGAGGAGATGCGTGCATGAGCATTCGGGACCGCGATCGCGACGACGACGAGGAGTTCGAGATCGAAGACGCCGAGCCGCCAAAGCGGCGAGGGCGGCTCCTCGCCGCGATGATCGCGCTGTTCGCGATCGGCGGCTTCGGCGGCGTCCTCTGGTACGCCTACAGCCAGGGCCAGCGCTCCGCCGATGCGGTGGCGCCGATCCTCAAGGCCGATGGCGAGCCCAGCCGGGTCAAGCCCGACCAGCCCGGCGGCATGATCGTGCCCCACCAGGACAAGCTGGTGCTGAACAGCATGCAGCAGGCGGCGCGTCCCGGTCAGCAGGCCGAGCGCCTGCTGCCGCCGGCCGAGGCTCCGCTGCCGCAGACCACCCGCACGCCGCCACCGGCCGCCTCGGTGACGCTCGCCCCACCGCCGGCGCCTGCTCCGATCCCGCCGCCGCCTCCGGTGCCGCCGCCGGCGCCTCCTGCCGTTTCGGCGTCGCCGCCGCCGACGCCCGCGCCGGCAATGCTGGCCCCGCCGGCGCCGCCTCCGGTGCCTCCGGCTGCGTCGGCCTCGGCGCCCTCGTTCCCGACCACGCCGGCCCCCGCCGCGGCTCCGCCGCAGATGGCCGCGCGGCCGCCGGCACCTCCGCCGCCGGCACCTCCGCCGCCGGCTGCTGCCCCCCGTGTCGGCAGCGGCGAGTGGCGGGTGCAGCTGGGATCCTTCCCGGCGGCCGAACAGGCCTCCGCGCAATGGGACCGGCTGAAGAAGGCCCATGCCGAGCTTCAGCCTCTGGGCCTCACCACCGTCCGGGTCGATCTCGGCGACAAGGGTGTCTGGTACCGGCTCCAGGCCGGGCCGCTCAACGAGCCGGGCGCACGTGCGCTTTGCGACGACCTCAAATCGAAGAAGCGGGATTGCCTCGTTGTCCGACCGTAGCCGGCCGTCGGCCGTCATCTACGGGGTCTCGGGAACGACGCTGACGGCAGCCGAGCGCGATTTTCTTGCTCGCGCCAATCCGCTCGGATTCATCGTCTTCAAGCGCAACTGCGAGACCCCGGCCCAGGTCAGGACGCTGGTCGATGCCATGCGGGATGCGGTCGGGCGCCCGGATGCTCCGGTCCTGGTCGACCAGGAGGGCGGCCGCGTCACCCGCTTCAAGCCGCCGCATTGGCGTCCGGCGCCGGCTGCCGGACGTTTCGCCCGGCTCGCCCGCCGCGACCTCAGGGAGGCGACGGAGGCGACGCGGCTGAACGCCCGGCTGATCGCGGCCGAGCTGGCGGAGGTGGGCGTCACCGTGAACTGCCTGCCGGTGCTCGACCTCGCTCTCGAAGGCGCTCACGACGTCATCGGCGACCGCGCCTTCGGCGGCGATCCGAAGACGGTGACCGCTCTCGGCGGCGCCACCGCGGCGGGGCTTCTCGACGGTGGCGTGCTGCCGGTGATGAAGCACATGCCCGGCCACGGCCGCTCGCTGGTCGACAGCCACGAGAAGCTGCCGGTCGTGGACGCCGACTTCGCCACCTTGGAAGCGACCGACTTCGTGCCGTTCCGGGCGCTCGCGACGCTGCCCTGGGGCATGACCGGCCACATCGTCTACACCGCCATCGACGAGCGCCCGGCGACGCTCTCCCCGGTCGTCATCGACCGGGTGATCCGCGGCCATATCGGCTTCAAGGGATTGCTGCTCACCGACGACATCGGCATGGGCGCGCTCCCCGGCCGGCTCGGCGAACGGACCCGGGCCTCGCTGGCCGCCGGCTGCGACGCCGTGGTTCACTGCACGGGGGACATGGCGGAGATGGTCGAGGTGGCGGCCGCGGCGCCGCCGCTGACCGACGCCGCGCTCGCCAGGGTCGCCGAGGGCGAGCGCCGCCGGGGCCGGCCCCAGCCGATCGACTTCAGCGCCATTGCCGCCCGTGTCGACCAGCTCCTGGCTGCGGCCTGAGGGCACTTCATGGACGCGCTTTATGACGGCCTCTACCGGGCCTCGGTCTGGGTCCTGCCGGCGCTGATCGCGATCACGCTGCACGAGGCCGCCCATGGCTTCGCCGCCTACATGTTCGGCGACGACACGGCCAAGCGGATGGGCCGGATGAGCCTGAACCCGCTCCGCCACGTCGACCCGTTCGGCACCATCGTGCTTCCGGGCCTGTTGCTGCTGCTGCGTTCGCCCTTCCTGTTCGGCTACGCCAAGCCGGTGCCGGTCAACTTCTACCGGCTGAACCCGGCAAGGCTCGGCATGATCCTGGTGGCCGCCGCGGGGCCGGCGATGAACATCGTCCTGGCGTTTCTCGCCGCGCTCGGGCTCCACTTCGTCGGCGACATGCCGGACGGCTGGGCGATGTGGACGGAAGACAACCTCAAGAACGCCGCTGTCCTCAACGCCGTGCTGGCGGTCTTCAACATGCTGCCGATCCCGCCGCTCGACGGCGGCCGGGTCCTGGTCGGCCTGCTGCCGCGCCCGCTGGCCTGGCAGCTGGCGAAGCTGGAGCGGTTCGGCATCCTGATCGTGCTGGGAGCGCTGGTGCTGCTGCCGACGATCGGGAGCCAGATCGGCGTCGATCTCTCGATTTCACCCTGGCTGATCGGGGGCCCGGTCGAGTATCTGTTGGACGTGATCGCCTCCCTTGCCGGCCTGGAATGAGCACCGCCGCCGAAACCTTCGAAGAACAGCAGAACGCCGTCCCTGACGGCGAACGGCTGGTCGTCGACGTCGACGGCTACGAGGGCCCCATCGACGTCCTCCTGGCGCTCGCGCGCGAGCAGAAGGTCGATCTCAAGAAGATCTCGATCCTGGCCCTGGTCGAGCAATACTTGGTCTTCGTCCAGGCGGCGCGGCGCGTGCGCCTGGAGCTGGCGGCCGACTACCTGGTGATGGCCGCCTGGCTGGCCTACCTCAAGTCGCGCCTCCTGCTGCCAGAGCCGGCCGAGGACGACGAGCCGTCCGGCGAGGCGATGGCCGAGGCGCTGGCCTTCCAGCTGCTGCGCCTGGAGGCGATGCAGCAGATGGCGGTCAAGCTGATGTCGCGGCCCCGGCTCGGCCGCGACACCTTCCCTCGCGGCGAGACCATCGACGTCCGCGTGAAGACCAGGACCGTGTTCGAGGTCACGCTCTACGAGCTGCTTTCGGCCTATGGCGAGCACAAGTTGCGGGAAGAGACCCATGTGCTGCACATCGCGCCGACCGAATTGCATGCCGTCGAGGACGCGATGAAGCGCCTGGAGGCGCTGCTCGGCCACATGGTCGACTGGCAGAGCATCACCGCCTTCCTGCCCGAGGCGCTCAAGCCCGGCATCGTTACCCGCTCGGCGATCGCCGCCACGCTGATCGCCAGCCTCGAGATGGCCAAGAGCGGCATGATCGAGATCAAGCAGACCGAACCCTTCGGCCCGATCTATCTCCGGGCCGCCAAGCCGTCATGAGTTGCCGATGACCGAGCCATCTCCCGCCGCCCGCCTGATCGAGGCCGTCCTGTTCGCGTCCGCGCATCCGGTTGCCGAGGAGGACCTGTCGGCGCGCCTTCCCGAGGGCTCCAACCTCACGGCGATCCTGACCGAGATCGGGGCGCTCTACGAGGGCCGCGGCATCACCTTGACGAAGGTCTCGGGCAAATGGGCGATGCGCACCGCGCCGGACCTGGCGGCGGCGCTGCGCCCGGAGCAGACCGTGCAGCGCAAGCTCTCGCGTGCCGCGATCGAGACGCTGGCGATCATCGCCTACCATCAGCCGATCACGCGTGCCGAGGTCGAGCAGGTGCGCGGCGTCGCCTTGAGCAAGGGCACGCTCGACATGCTGATGGAAGCCGGCTGGATCAAGCCCAAGGGCCGCCGCCAGGCCCCCGGCCGTCCGGTCACCTGGGTCACCACCGAGGACTTCCTCCAGCATTTCGGCATCGACCGGATCGAGGACCTGCCGAACCTCGAAGAGCTGCGCGCCGCCGGCCTCCTCGACCACCGACCGGGCATCGCCACCATGGCGATGCGCCAGGAGGAGGCGGAGGCCGTCGAGGCCATGGCCGAGCGCGAGCGGGACGAGGAGGATGCGCGCGACCGCGCCGAGCGCCGCCGCGCCCAACTCGAGGACGACGAGGTTCCCGCCGCGGCCGCCGAGGCCACCGCGAGCGCCGACGCCGCGACCGACGGCGCCGAGGAAGACGAGGACGCGGAAGACGACGACGACGAAGGCGAAGACGCGGAAGACGACGAAGAGGACGACGACGACGAGGAGGAAGAGGAAGAGGAAGAGGAAGAGGAAAAGGACGGCAAAGACGTCCCGCCATCGCCACCGAAACCGTCATCCGCGGGATAGCCGATGCGCGCGGGGCAGGGCAGGGTGGCGACGCTTCTCCTGGCTCTCGCGACGATCCTCTGCCTTTCGACCGGCGCCGAGGCCGGCCAGGTCCGGGACGAGGTTCCCGATCAGATCGATCCCAAGGCGCGCTACCTGATCTTCATCCAGGGGCCGGCGCCGGGCGAGCTCGTCGCCACCGCCTTCGCCAATCGGGGCTTCGAAGTGGTGACCGAGCGCCGGAAGCCCAATCCCGACCCGTTCGACCTCGCCCGGAAGGCGATCGGACAGATCCGCAAGCTGCGCGAGGCCGGGGTGGCGCCGCCCCGCATCGCGCTGATGGGCTTCGACCAGGGCGGGGCGGCGGTGCTGATCGCCTCGGCGCTGATGCGGGATCCCGAGCTTTCCTACGTGGTGCTCGCCGGCTGCGGCCTCGACGACCGCTATCGCCGCTTTGCCACCCAGCTCGCCGACCAGATGACCGGGCGCCTGCTGCATCTTTGGGAGAAGACCGACACCCAGGCGGAGAGCTGCCAGTTCGCCCTCTCCAAGGCGCGTGAGCTCGACAGCGACGAGAAGCTGCTGTCCAACGGCGGCGGCCACGAGATGTTCGGCGAGGTCGATGCGTTCTGGATCGACCTGGTCATGGCCTTCCTCGATCGCCGGTAGGCGGGTCTGGCTGCGACAGTTCGCCCATCCGGCGCCGGACGGCGCCATTTGCACCTGAGAATGTGACGCAACAGAATGGCGGGCGACAACCACGTCGAGCCCGCTTGACCGACCTCGTCCAGCCATCCCAAGGCGCGATCCGCCGCCCCCTCGTCGACCGCTGGACGCTTGCGACCGCGGCGATCGCCGCCGTGATCGCGGTTCCGATCGTCGTCGTGCTCTCCTATCTCGCGGTTCCGACCGGCGATATCTGGCAGCACCTGGCCTCGACCGTGCTGCCGCGCTACGTCGCCAACACGGTCTGGCTCATGACCGGCGTCGGCGTCGGGACCCTGGTGATCGGCGCCGGCACCGCCTGGCTGGTGACGCTTCACCGCTTTCCCGGCCGGGATCTGTTCCAGTGGCTGCTGCTTCTGCCGATGGCGGTTCCCGGGTACATCATCGCCTACACCTATGGCGGACTGATGGATTTCGCCGGGCCGGTGCAGTCGGGCCTGCGTGCCTATTTCGGCTGGAGCCGGCGCGACTACTGGTTCCCGGAGATCCGCTCGCTGGGCGGGGCCATCACGGTGATGACGCTGGTCCTCTACCCCTATGTCTACCTCCTGGCCCGCGCCGCCTTCACCGAGCAGTCGGTCTGCGTGCTGGAGGCGAGCCGCACGCTCGGCGCCGGGCCCTGGCGCCGTTTCCTCCGCGTCGGGCTGCCGCTGGCCCGCCCGGCGATCGCGGCCGGCGTGGCGCTGGCCCTCATGGAGACGCTGAACGACCTCGGGACCGTGCAGCATTTCGCCGTCGACACCTTCACCACCGGCATCTTCCGCACCTGGCTCGGCCTCGGCGAGCTTGCAGCCGCCGCCCAGCTCGCGGCGATCCTGCTCCTCTTCGTCATCGCCCTCCTTCTGTTCGAGCGGTGGTCGCGGGGCGACGCCCGCTACCACCAGACCTCCGGCCGCTACCGCCAGCTTCCGAGCCTTCGCCTTCGCGGCATCAGGGCCGGCCTGACCGTCGTCGCCTGTTCCCTTCCGGTTTTGCTCGGCTTCCTCGTTCCCGTCGGCGTGCTGGTCTGGTGGGCGATCCGCTCCGAGGCGCTGGGCTTCGACGCCCGGTTCCTCCAGCTCACCCTTCACAGCGTCAGCCTCGGCGCGCTCGCCGCCGTCCTGGCGGTCGTGCTCTCGCTGATCCTGGCCTATGGCGCGCGCCTTAGGCCGACCCCGGTGGTCCGCGGCTTCGTCCGCCTGGCGAGCATCGGCTATGCGGTTCCAGGCGCGGTCATCGCCGTCGGCGTCATGCTTCCCTTCGCTGCCATCGACCGGACCATCGATGCCTGGGCCAGGGCCAGCTTCGGCGTCTCCACCGGGCTGATCCTCTCGGGCACGGTGGTCGCCGTCACCTTCGCCTATCTGGTCCGCTTTCTCGCCATCTCCTTCAACGCCGCCGAGGCGAGCCTCGCCAAGGTCGGCCGCAGCATGGACGATGCCGGCCGCGTGCTCGGCCGCCGGCCGCTCGAGATCCTGGCTACGATCCATCTGCCGTTGCTGAGGCCGAGCCTGCTGGCCGCCGCGCTGCTGGTCTTCGTCGACGTCATCAAAGAGCTGCCGGCGACGCTGATCCTCCGGCCCTTCAACTTCGACACGCTCGCCATCTACGCCTACGACCTCGCCCGCGACGAGCGGCTGGCCGAGGTCGCGGCGCCGGCGCTCGCCATCCTCGCGGCCGGCCTGGGGCCGGTCATCCTGCTCGCCCGGTCGATCGGCCGCAGCCGTCCGGGGCATTCCGCATGAGCGCGCTCTCGATCGAGGGCGTGAGCCACGCCTATGGCGCGACCCAGGCGGTCTCCGGCCTGTCCCTGGCCGTTGCGCCGGGAGAGGTGGTCTGCCTTCTTGGGCCTTCGGGCTGCGGCAAGAGCACGGTGCTTCGCCTCGCCGCCGGCCTCGAGGAGGTGCAGTCGGGGCGGATTGCGATCAACGAGGTTCTCGTCGGCGCGCCGAACGTTCACGTGCCGCCGGAGAGCCGGAACGTCGGCCTGGTCTTCCAGGACTTCGCCCTCTTTCCGCACCTCAGCATCTGCAACAATGTCGGCTTCGGCCTGAATGCGCGCGATCCGGCCGTTCGCCGCGAGCGGATACTGGCGGCGCTCGGCGATGTCGGCCTTGCCCATGCCGAGCAGGCGTTCCCGCACATGCTGTCCGGCGGCGAGCAGCAGCGCGTCGCGCTCGCCCGCGCGCTCGCTCCCCGGCCACGGCTCGTCCTTCTCGACGAGCCGTTCTCCGGCCTCGATACACGTCTTCGCGAGCAGGTCCGCGACGTCACCCTGGAGGCCCTGCGGAAAAGCGGGACGGCGACCCTCATGGTCACCCACGACGCCGAGGAAGCGATGTTCATGGCCGACCGCATCGCGGTCATGCGTGCAGGCCGGATCGTCCAGGCGGGGACGCCGATAGACCTCTACCGTCATCCGTCCTCGATGTTCGTCGCCGCCTTCTTCGGGGAGATCAACCGGCTCCCCGGCGTCGCCGGGAACGGCAAGGTGGGTACGCTGTTCGGCCCGGTTCCGACCGATCTGCCGGACGGCACCCGGGCCGAGGTGGTGATCCGCCCGGAAGCGCTCGGGGTCGCCCTCGAGGGCGAGGGCGGGGCGGGAACCGTGCCGGCGCATGTCGTCAGCGCCCATCCGCTGGGACGCTCGACCCGCCTGGTGCTGGCGCTCGACGACGGTTCCCGGCTGAAGGCGCGGATCTGGGGCCTCTACCACCCGGCGATCGGCGCGCCGGTCATGCTCGCCCTCGACCACCGCCAGGCGTTTGTATTTCGGACCGACTGAGCGTACTTAACAGGAACGGTCCGGGCGGTTGATGGGGCGGGGGGCTTTTGCCATGATCCGCCGCCGGCAGGCACGGCGAGCGACAGGAGCATTCCAATGGGTAGCTTGAGCATTTGGCACTGGTTGATCGTCCTTGCCGTCGTGCTCATCCTTTTCGGCGGCGGCGGCAAGATTTCCAAGCTGATGGGCGATTTCGGCAAGGGCTTGCGTTCGTTCAAGAAAGGATTGGCGGAGGAGGGCGAGGCCAAGGACGGACAGGCGCCGCCGGCCTCCCCGCAGATCAATACCGCGACGCAGTCGCCGCCGCAGGCGACGACGCACCCGGCCGGCGAGGGCTCGCACACCCCGCAAACCCCGCGCGCCTGAGGCCGGACGGCCGTCCCGGCGTCGCGGACGGGCCAGACCCCGCATGCTCGACGTAAGCTGGCAGGAGATCCTGGTCGTCGCCGTGGTGGCGGTGGTCGTCATCGGGCCGAAGGATCTGCCCGTGGCGATCCGCACCGTGGCCGGGTGGGTCAAGAAGGCCCGCGAGATGGCCGGCGAGTTCCAGCGCGGCGTCGACGAGATGGTGCGCGAGGCCGAGCTCTCCGACGTCCGAAAGCAGGTCGAGCAGGCCGCCAGCGGCGTCGTCGACGACGTCAACAAGATGGCGGAGAGCGCCGTCGACGACGTCAAGAAGTCGGTCGACCCGACCGGCGAGCTCGAACGCTCGATCCAGTCGCCGGCCACCTTCGATGAGCCCGCCAGCCTGGAACCTCAGGGGCCGCCGTCACCCGTCGAGCGGGCGCCGATCGAGCCCCTGCAGCAGCTCGCGGGCGAGCCGGAGCCTCCCCCGTCGGCCCCGGCTGCAGCGGCCGAGACCGCCAAGCCATCGCCCCCGCCGGCTGCGGCCTGAGCCTCCGATGACCGACGTCAAGGAAGAGATCGACGACACCAAGATGCCGCTGCTCGACCATCTGGTCGAGCTGCGCGGGCGCATGCTGAAGGCGTTCATCGCCTTCATCATCTGCTTCATCGCCTGCTACTCGGTCGCCGAGTACATCTTCGCCTTCCTGACCCACCCGCTGGCCGAGGCATTCCATGGCGAGAACCGGCGGCTGATCTACACGGCGCTGCACGAGGCGTTCTTCACCTACCTCAAGGTCGCCTTCTTCGCCGCCGCCTTCGTCAGCTTCCCGATTGTCGCAGGCCAGCTCTGGATGTTCATCGCCCCCGGCCTCTACAAGCAGGAGCGACGCGCCTTTCTGCCGTTCCTGGTGGCGACGCCGGTGCTGTTCTTCATGGGCGGGGCGCTCGTCTACTACTTCATAATTCCGATGGCCTGGAACTTCTTCCTCTCCTTCGAGACGCCCGGCGGCCCCGGCGAGCTGCCGATCCAGCTCGAGGCCAAGGTCGACCAATACCTGTCGCTGGTGATGCAGCTGATCTTCGCCTTCGGGCTCGCCTTCGAGCTGCCGGTGCTGCTGACCCTGATGGCCAGGGTCGGCATGGTGACCGCAGCCGGACTCGCCGAGAAGCGCCGCTACGCCATCGTGCTCGCCTTCGTCGCCGCTGCCATCCTGACCCCGCCCGATGTCATCAGCCAGGTCGGCCTCGCCGTGCCGATCATGATCCTCTACGAGATCTCCATCGTCTGCGCCCGCATGATCGAGAGGCAGAAGGCCCGGCGCGAGGCCGAGGAAGAGGCGGCGGAGAAGGCGGAGTCGGCCTAGACCGGTGACGGCGCGCCGCTTATAACGGGCGCCCATTCGTTAAGCTCGACGGTCCGCCATGATCGACATCAAGCAGGTTCGCGACGACCCCGCCGCCTTCGACCGTGCGCTCGCGCGCCGCGGCCTGGAAGCGTCGTCGTCGCGCCTGCTCGACGTCGACGCCAGGCGCCGGGCGGCGCAGACCGAGCTGCAGACGCTCCAGGCCCGCCGCAACGAGGCGTCGAAGGAGATCGGCAAACTGAAGCGGGATGGCGGCAACGCCGACGCCATCGTCGCCGAGATCGCTCGCATCAAGGATCGCGTCCCCGCCCTTGAAGCCGAGGACAAGTCGCTGGGCGAGGAGCTCGACGGGCTGCTCGCGACCATTCCCAATCTGCCGGCGGCCGACGTGCCGGACGGCAAGGACGAGACCGCCAACGCCTGCGTCCGCACCGTCGGCGAGGTCCGCAACTTCGCCTACCAGCCGAAGGAGCATTTCGACATCGGCGAGGCCCTCGGCCTGATGGATTTCGAAGCCGCAGCGAAGCTGTCGGGTGCCCGCTTCGTCGTGCTCAAGGGGGCGCTCGCGCGCATGGAGCGTGCGCTGGCGGCCTTCATGCTGGACATCCACACCGGCGAGTTCGGCTACACCGAGACGGCGCCGCCGATCCTGGTGCGCGACCACGTACCCTACGGCACCGGCAACCTGCCCAAGGCCGCCGAGGACATGTTCCGCACGACCAATGGCTTCTGGCTGATCCCGACCGCCGAGGTGCCGCTGACCAACCTGGCGGCCGACCGTATCCTGGATGAAAAGAATCTGCCGCTCCGCTTCACCGCCTACACGCCCTGCTTCCGTTCCGAGGCCGGTGCTGCCGGCAAGGACACCCGCGGCATGCTGCGCCAGCACCAGTTCAACAAGGTCGAGATGGTGTCGATCGCCCATCCCGATAAATCGGAGGACGAGCACGAGCGCATGACCAAGGCGGCCGAGACCGTGCTGCAGCGGTTGGGCCTCCCCTATCGGGTGATGCTGCTCTCGACCGGCGACATGGGCTTCGCTGCGAAGAAGACCTACGACCTCGAGGTCTGGCTGCCGGGGCAGGGGCGCTATCGAGAGATCTCCTCCTGCTCCAACTGCGGCGACTTCCAGGCCCGCCGGATGAAGGCGCGCTTCAAGGGCCAGGGCGACAAGCAGACGCGCCTGGTCCACACCCTCAACGGCTCCGGCCTCGCGGTCGGCCGCACGCTGATCGCCGTCCTCGAGAACTATCAGCAGGAGGATGGCAGCGTCGCCGTGCCAGCTCAGCTGCGTCCCTATCTCGGCGGCCTGGAGGTCATCCGCGCGAATGGCTAAGGCAGTGTTTCCGATGGATCTCGCCAAGGCGCGGATCCTGATCTCGAACGACGACGGGATCCATGCGCCCGGCCTAGCGATCCTCGAGAAGGCGGCGCGGAAGCTCTGCAAGGACGTCTGGGTGATGGCGCCCGAGCACGAGAACTCCGGTGCCGGGCACTCGTTGACGCTGCGTCATCCGATCCGCATGCGCGAGATCTCCGCGCGCCGCTTCGCCTGCGACGGAACGCCGACCGACTGCGTGCTGCTCGCCATCAACCATCTCCTCAAGGACGACCGGCCGACGCTGGTGCTCTCGGGCATCAACCGCGGCGCCAATCTCGGCGAGGACGTGCACTATTCCGGCACCATCGCCGCTGCCATGGAGGGAGTGCTGCTGGGCGTTCCGGCAATCGCGCTCAGCCTCTCGGTTCCCTGGGGCCAGAAGGCGCATTGGGCAACGGCCGAATGGCATGTCGCCTCGATCCTGAAGCGGCTGGTGAAGATCGGCTGGCCCGACGACGTGCTGATGAATGTCAACTTCCCGCATGTCGCCGATCCGAAGAAGGTGCTCGGCGTCAAGGCGTCCCGCCAGGGCAAGCGCAAGATCGGCGACACCATGGTGCAGAGCCGCGATCCGCGCGGCGTGCCCTATTTCTGGATCGGCGACACCAAGGCGGGACGGGTGCCGCAGCCCGGCACCGACCTCGCCACCGTCATCTCCGGCCATATCTCGGTCACGCCGATCGGGCTCAACATGACCCACAAGCCGGCGCTGGCGGCATTGAGGAAGGTCTTCGATTGACCCAGGCGGCGCGCAAGATCCGGCTCGTCCTGGAGCTTCGCCGCGCCGGCGTGACCGACACCCGGGTCCTTTCCGCCATCGAGCGCGTGCCGCGCGAGCTGTTCGTGCCGGAAGCCTTCCAGGACCAGGCCTACGAGAACACCGCGCTCCCGATCGCCTGCAGCCAGACCATCAGCCAGCCGCTGATCGTCGGACTGATGACCCAGCTGATCGAGCCCGACAAGCGCATCCGGGTGCTTGAGATCGGCACCGGGTCCGGCTATCAGACCGCCGTCCTCTGCCAGCTGTTCCGCCGGGTCTACACCATCGAGCGGCACCGCGAGCTGCTCAAGGAGGCGGAGGCGCGTCTGGCCCAGCTGAAATGCCACAACGTCACCACGCTTTGCGGCGACGGCACCAAGGGCTGGCCGGAGCAGGCGCCGTTCCCGCGCATCCTGGTGACGGCGGCGGCGCCCGAGATGCCGGCGAAGCTCGCCGACCAGCTCGACGAGGGCGGCATCATGATCGTTCCGATCGGCGCCTCCGTCGCCGACCAGTGGATCTACAAGATCACCCGCGAGGGTGCCGGCTTCCGCGAGGAGCGGGTGACCCAGGTGCGCTTCGTGCCGCTGGTGGCGGGAGCCTTGCCGGAGGCGTCGTGACGCTCCGGGTGTCGCGCATCGGATCGTCCGACGAACCCGGGCTGGTGTTGTCGGCGCTCGGCGAAAACGACTTGCCGATGATCCGCCGCTGGCTTGCCGAGCCTCATGTCGCCCGCGTATGGGCTGCGCCGGAGGATGGTGTCGCGGAAATTGCCTCGCATCTGTCGCAGGCGCATGTCGCGCCCTACCTGATCGTCGAAGACGAGCAGCCGGCCGGCTACATCCAGCTCTATCACGCCAATCCCGACGAGTTCTGGTCGGCGCATGACCTGCCTCGGGAGACCTACGGCCTCGATCTCTTCATCGGCCTGCCGGAGCTGACCGGCCGCGGGCTCGGCACGCGCGCGATCCGTCTCGCCGTTCGCTACCTGTCGGCACTGCCGGAGGCAGCGCGTCTCCACGTCGATCCGTCTCCGGACAATGCCGCCGCAATTTGCGCCTATGGGAAGGCCGGTTTCGTACCGGTCGGCGAGATCGAGACGCCGGATGGGCGTTCGCTCTACATGATCCTCGATCCGAGGCGCGGTATCCTCGGGCCGTCACCGTAACGCAGGAGAGCCCATGATCGCCGACTTCACTCCGGTTCCCGCGCTGATCGGCGGCGCGCTGATCGGCCTCGCGGCCACGCTGCTCCTGCTGGCGACCGGCCGTGTGGCCGGCGTCAGCAGCATCACCGCGGGCGCGATCGCCGCGCCCGGCCCGGAGCGCGACTGGCGGACCGCCTTCCTGGTCGGGCTGATCTTCGGCCCGATCGTCTTCGCCTTCTTCGGCGGCGAGCTGCCGCGCCCGCAGCTGCCCGACCTGCCGATCGTCCTCGGCGCGGGGCTCCTGGTCGGCTTCGGCACCCAGCTCGGCAACGGCTGCACCAGCGGCCACGGGGTCTGCGGCCTGGCGCGGTTCTCGCCCCGCTCCCTGGCGGCGACCGCGACCTTCGTCGCCGCGGCCATGGCGACGGTATTCATCACCCACCGGCTGGCGGGAGGCTGAGATGCGCATCGCTTCGGCAGCGATCGCCGGCCTGATCTTCGGCATCGGCCTCGCGCTTTCGGGGATGCTTGATCCCGCCCGCGTCCTGGGTTTCCTCGACGTCGCCGGCGGTCGGTGGGATCCGACCCTGATGTTCGTCCTCGGCGGCGCAGTCGGCGTTGCCGCGATCGGTTTCGGCCTGGCCCGGCTTCGTACGGCGCCGCTTTTCGACGACCGCTTCGACCATCCGGGGGAGACCGCGGTCGACGGCAGGCTCCTCGGCGGCGCAGCGCTGTTCGGGGTCGGATGGGGGCTGGTCGGCTACTGCCCGGGTCCGGCGATCGCCTCGATCGGCTTCGCCGGGACGCCCTCGGCGCTCTTCGCACTGGCGATGGTCGGCGGCATGCTGCTTCACAAGGCGCTTCCCGACTCGGCCTCGCAACCCTCTTAAATCACCCGAATCTGGCCAAGGCGCTCCTCTCGATTCGGATTTTGTTGCACGATTCGGCTTATGCACATAGATTGCGCAGCCGCAATGATTCGGCATACCCGATTCGCGGTTCCCGCTCTTCTCCTCGCCCTGGTCTCGGCGTGCGCGCCTCGTGGCGAGCCGGCCGAGGTGGTCCAGCACGGCGTGACGGTCGCCGCGGTCTCCACCATGACGCCGCACCCGTCCGCCCGGCCGGGGGCCGCGACCGCACCGATGTCCCGTCTTGGCGCGACCGTGGTGGTGAATCGCGGGGAGACGCTCAGCGCGATCGCCCGGCGCCACGGGACCGACCCGGCGACGATCGCGCGCCTCAACGGCCTGAAGCCGCCCTATGGCGTCCAGGCCGGCCAGAAGCTGACCCTGCCCGATTCGCCCCAGGCGGCGGTTGCAGCGGTCCGTCCGGTGCCGACCGTGCCTGCCGCCCAGAACCAGAAGACGAAGCCGGGCGATTCGCTGAAGCCGCTTGCGGTGAGGGCCGCATCGATCCCGCCGCCTGCGGCCGAGCCCGTCTCGCAGACCACCGTCTCCTCGGCACCGCGCTCGGGCGTGCAGTCGGCGCCGCTGGCAGCGCCGGAACCGATCAAGCCCCCGCCGACGACGCTCAAGGTCGAGAAAGCGGAGCCGACCCGGACGGAGCCGCTACCGCCGACCGTCCTCGGCTTCCCCAAGGTCGAGACGCCGAAGCCTGAGCCGGTCCCGGCGTCGATGCCCGTCGTGGCCAAGGTGGAGCCGCCGGCCCCCGTCGTCGTCGCCGGCGCCGAGCTCAAGGCGCCCGCCTCGTTGCCTGCCGTCATCGCCTCCGAGCCGCAGGCGCCCCGTCCGTCGCTGTCGCGGACCAAGCCGGTTATCGCGGCCGAGCCTGAAGCCAGGATCACGCCCGCTTCCTTCAAGGCGCCCGGGCCGAAGGCCTCGATCGACGATCCGCCGCCGCGTTCGGGCCGGCATTTCCAGTGGCCGGTCAAAGGCCGGATGATCTCGAGCTACGGGCCGCAGCCCGGCGGTCTCCGCAACGACGGGTTCAACATCGCCGCCAGCCGCGGAAGCAACGTCGTCGCCGCCGACAATGGCGTGGTCGCCTATGCGGGTGGCGACCTCAAGGGCTTCGGCAACCTGGTGCTGATCAAGCATGCGGGTGGCTTCGTCACCACCTACGCCCACAACGAGAAGCTGCTGGTGAAGCGCGGCGACCGGGTGCGACGGGGACAGGCGGTCGCCACCGTCGGCGACAGCGGCTCGGTCACCCAGCCGCAGGTGCATTTCCAGATCCGCCAAGGCGCGCATGTGGTCGATCCACGGCCGTTGATGGAACGCTCCGCGTCCTAGGCTTCAGCCGGCGGTCAGCGCCTTTGACATGAAGATCCGGCAGGTGCCCGGCGGGTCGCAGGGAACGCGACCGAACTCGCGCCATCCGTGACGCTCATAGAAGCCCGGAGCCTGGAAGCTGATCGTATAGAGCACGCCAGACCGGCAGCCCCGCCGCCTCGCCTCCGCCTCCATCGCCGCCAGCATGCGGCCGCCGAGGCTGTGCCCGCGCATCTCCTTGGGCAGGAAGACCAGGTCGATGAACAGGAGGCCGAGCGAGGTCCGCCCGAGCATGCCGCCGACGGTCCCGCCACCAGCCGGGCCGCGGACCAGGACCGCGAGCGGGCGGCCGTCGACATAGCCCGCGTGCTCCCGGTTGTGGCCGGCGAGGCCCTCGTCGATCACGCGGCGGGCTGCTTCGTCAGGCGCATCCGTCACTATCAGGCCGGGAGCATCGGCCGGTGATCGTTCGTAATAGACGTCCCACTCGTCGTCGCCGGTCCGGATGAAGCCGTGGCGCTCGTAGAGCCGGGCGGCCGGGCTTTCCTTCAGCACGCTCAAGTGCACCGGCAGTCCGGCGGCATCCGCCTCCGCCAGCAGGAGGGCGAGGACCTCGCCGCCGATGCCGCGGCCCTGGTGGGTCGGGGCAAGGTAGAATTGACCGAGGGTCAGGTGATCGGCGGCGGTAGCGAGGCTGACGCAGCCGGCGAAGGCGCCATCGACCAGGATCAGCCGCATGTTTGCCGGATCGAAGGCCTCGCGGAAACGCGCCCGCGCCCGCTCCGGCTGGAAGCGGCCGATCCGCTCCAGATGCGGGCGCATCACCTGGACGCGAAGCGCCAGAAGGCGCTCGAAGTCGGCCTCGCGGGCGGCTTCGAAGGCGATCATCCCACCCGCTTGCCGATCCGGCCGGCGAGGTCCTGGATATATTGCCAGGCGACCCGGCCGGAGCGGGCGCCGCGGGTGATCGACCACTCGTTGGCCTCGTGGTGGAGCTGCTCGACCGGAACGTCGAGGCCATAGGCGCCGGCATAGCCATCGACCATGGCGAAGTAGGTGTCCTGGTCGCAGGCGTGGAAGCCGAGCCAGAGCCCGAAGCGGTCGGAGAGCGACACCTTCTCCTCGACCGCCTCGCCCGGGTTGATCGCGGTCGAGCGCTCGTTCTCGATCATCTGGCGCGAGATCAGGTGGCGGCGGTTGGAAGTCGCATAGAACAGCACGTTCTCCGGACGCCCCTCGACGCCGCCTTCCAGCACCGCCTTCAAGGACTTGTAGCTGCCGTCCTCCGCCTCGAACGACAGGTCGTCGCAGAAGAGAAGGGCGCGCTTCGACTGCGCGCGCAGCAGTCCCAGCAGCTTCGGCAGGCTCGGAATGTCCTCGCGGTGGATCTCGACCAGCACCAGGCGCCCCGGCGTCTGACGGTTGATCTCGGCGTGCACCGACTTGACCAGCGAGCTCTTGCCCATGCCGCGGGCGCCCCAGAGCAGCGCGTTGTTGGCCGGCAGCCCGTCGGCGAAGCGCCTGGTGTTGTCGAGCAGGATGTCGCGCTGGCGGTCGATGCCCTGCAGGAGGCCGATCGCCACCCGGTTGACCCGGCGGACCGGGTCGAGTGCCTCGCTCTCGGCGTGCCAGACGTAGCTTTCCGCGACCCCGAGATCGGGTGCCGGGGGCGGCGGCGGCGAGCGCCGCTCAAGGGCCTCCGCGATGCGCGTGAGCAGATCCAAGACTTTGGGATCGTTCATGAAAAACCTAGTGGAGAGGCGGGGAGGGGGTATCGTTGCAATCCTCGGCGAGGCCGTTATAGTCCGCCCACCCAAATCCGGCCAGATCGGGAGTCTCTACACATGCTGATTTCGCCCGCCTACGCCCAGAGCGGCGCCGGCGCAGGCTTCGACATCATGGCGCTCGCGCCCCTGGTGTTGATCTTCGTCGTCTTCTATTTCCTGCTGATCCGGCCGCAGCAGAAGAAGATGAAGCAGCACCGGGACATGCTCTCGGCGGTGCGTCGCGGCGACCGGGTGGTGGTCGGCGGCATCATCGGGTCGGTGGCCAAGGTGGTGTCCGACACCGAGCTCTCGGTCGAGATCGCCGATGGCGTGCGAGTCCGTGTCGTCCGCGGCGCCGTCACCGAGGTCCTGTCCAAGACCGAGCCGGTGAAGGCGGAAAGCAGCGAGAAGGCCGGCGAGGACAAGCCGGCATCCGGCAGCTGATCTTCCTCGATGATTCAGATCCAACGCTGGAAGCTCATCGTCGTCACGCTCCTTTGCGCCTGGGGCGTGCTGTTCGCCCTGCCGTCCTTCCTGCCGCGCGCCACGGTCGATCAGCTCCCGCGTTGGCTGCACGCCGAACGCATCAACCTCGGCCTCGACCTGCAGGGCGGCTCGCATCTGCTGCTCGAGGTCGACACCCGCGCCGTCAAGGTCGACCGCCTGCAGAACCTGGTCGATGACGTCCGCGTCGCCTTCCGCAACCAGCGCCTGACCTACACCGATCTCGGGGTCGACGGGGATGCCGTCTCCGTGCGGCTGCGCGATCTCAACGACCGCGAGAAGGCGCTGACGGCGCTCCGCGGCCTCGATGCGGCGGCGACGGTCACGATCTCTCCCGAAGGCCTGGCGCGCTTCACCTACACGGAGAAGGCCTGGGACGACCGTTTCAGCCTGGCCATCCAGCAATCTCTCCAGATCGTCCGCCGCCGCATCGACGAGACCGGCACGCGCGAGCCGACCATCGTTCGCCACGGCAAGGACCGGATCCTGGTCCAGCTGCCCGGCGTCGACGATCCGGAGCGGATCAAGCGCCTGCTCGGCACCACGGCGAAGATGTCCTTCCATCTGGTCGATATGCGCGCGACGATAGCCGACGCCGAGGCCGGTCGCGCGCCGGCCGGCTCGATGATCGTCGAAAACGACCGTTCAGGCCCCGATGGGCGGCGCGAGAAGATGGCCGTGCAGAGGCGCGTCGCCGTCTCGGGCGAGAACCTGACGGACGCTCAGCCGAGCTTCAGCAACGGCGAGCCGGTGGTCAGCATCCGCTTCGACGCCGTCGGCGCGCGCAAGTTCGGCGAGATCACCACCGAGAACATCGGCAAGCCATTCGCCATCCTGCTCGACAACCGGGTGATCTCGGCGCCCAACATCCGCGAGCCGATCATCGGCGGCTCCGGCATCATCACCGGCGGGTTCACCGTCCAGACCGCCAACGACCTGGCGCTGCTGCTTCGTGCCGGCGCGCTCCCGGCGCCGCTCAAGGTGCTGGAAGAGCGCACCGTCGGCCCCGATCTCGGCTCCGACTCGATCCGCGCCGGCACCATCGCCATCGCGATCGGCTATCTGCTGATCGCGCTCCTGATGATCGTCGGCTACGGGCTGTTCGGCATCTTCGCCAACATCACGCTGATGCTGAACATCGCCTTCACCATCGCGATCATGTCGGGCATCGGCGCGACGCTGACGTTGCCCGGCCTCGCCGGCATGGTCCTCGGCCTGGCGATGTCGATCGATGCCAACGTGCTGATCTACGAGCGCATGCGCGAAGAAGAACGTCAGGGCCGATCGCCGTTCCCTGCGGTCGACATTTCGTTCCAGCGGGCATACGTCACCATTCTGGATTCCAATCTCACCACCCTCATCGCGGCGCTCTTCCTCTATGCGTTCGGCTCCGGCCCGGTGCGCGGCTTCGCGGTCACGCTCGGGATCGGCATCGCCTGCTCGATGCTGACCGCCGTGACGGTCACGCGCATGCTGGTCGTCGGCTGGCTCAAATGGGCCAAGCCGAAGACGCTGCCGATCTGAGGGACGAGGAGCACCGCGCATGATCAAGCCGATCCGCCTGCTGAACCGGGTTCCGAAGGTCGACTACTTCCGCTTTCACAAGCTGTGCTTCGCCCTTTCCGTCGTGCTGTGCCTCGCCTCCGTGGTGTCGTTGGCGGTTCGCGGATTGAACTACGGGGTCGACTTCGCCGGCGGCATCCTGATCGAGGTCCGCACTCCGACGGCGCCGGACCTTGCCAGGATGCGGGCGGATATCGGTGCCCTCAACCTCGGCGACGTCGTCCTCCAGGACTTCGGCGGCAGCAACGACGTCCTCATCCGCATCGAGCGCCAGACCGGCGGAGAGGACGCGGAGATGGCGGCGGTCCTGAAGGTGCGCGAGACGCTGACCAGCACGCTCGGCGGCAGTGTCGAGTATCGCCGCGTCGAGGTGGTCGGCCCCAAGGTCGGCGGAGAGTTGGTGGTCGACGGCATCCTCGCCGTGACCCTGTCGCTCTGCGGAATCATGGGTTACATGGGATTCCGCTTCGGCTGGCGCGCAGGCGCCTCGGGCGTCGTCGCCATCCTGCACGACTGCCTGACCACGGTCGGGTTGTTCTCGGTGACCGGGCTGCAATTCGATCTGAATGTGCTGGCGGCGGTGGTGACCATCGCCGGCATCTCGATCAACGACACCGTCGTCATCGACGACCGCATCCGCGAGAACTCGCGGAAATTCAAGCGTATGGATTTTCGCGACCTGATCAACCTCAGCGTCAACCAGACCATGGCCCGAACCATCGTGACCAACGGCCTGGTCTTCCTTGCCACCTTCGCTCTGGTGACTTTCGGCGGCCCCGTGCTGTTCGGCTTCTCGCTGGCCATGCTGTGGGGCGTCGTCGCGGGCACCTACTCGACGATCTACATCGCGGCGCCGCTCGAGTGGTACCTGTCCAACCGCGGCAAGGTCCAGGCCAAGGCCGCGGAAGCCGAGGCGGGCTCGGTCTGAGCCGACGATGGAAATCACGCCGCTGATTCCCGAGGGGCGGCAGGTCATCGAGAGCTATGGCGATGGCCGCTTTCGGGTTTCGGGCATTCCGATCGAAGGCTCAATCCTGGTCCTGCCGACGGTCACCTTCCCGTGGTCGGCGCTCGACGTCGCCGGCGTCACCTTCGACTCGCTCGCTCCCCTGCTCGGCATCGACCCGCCGGTCGAGATCCTGCTGGTCGGTTGCGGCAGGCGGCTGGTGCCGCTGGCGCCGGCCTTGAAGGCTGCCCTCCGCGAACGCGGGATCGGCGCCGACCCGATGGACACCGGCGCCGCCTGCCGGACCTATAACGTGCTGATGGCCGAAGGCCGCCGGGTCGCGGCCGCGCTTCTCGCGGTCTAGCCCGATGATGCGGCTCTCCGCCCTGGTCGTAGCTCACAACGAGGCCGCGCAGCTGGATGCCTGTCTGGCGACGCTTCGCTTCGCCGACGAGATCGTCGTCGTCCTCGATCGCACCACCGACCGCAGCCCGGCCATTGCCGAAGAACACGGCGCCCGTGTCGTCGAAGGCAGCTGGCATCTCGAAGGCGACCGCCGGTCGGCCGGCATCGAGGCCTGCCACGGCGAGTGGATCCTGGAGGTGGACGCCGACGAGCGCGTGCCGCCGGAGCTGGCGGAGGAGATCAAGCACCGCCTGCCGACGGCGCAACGCGGCTATTTCCTCATTCCGTTCGCCAACCATATCGGCCACCGGCTCGTCCGCTGGGGGTGGGGGGCCTATAACGGCGTCAGCATGAAGCCCTGCCTGTTCGCCAAGGGCTGCAAGCACTGGGGCCGCCAGCGCGTCCATCCGAAGCTCGAGCTCTCCGGCCACCGGTACGCGATGACGCAAGCGATGACGCACTACGTCTACCGCGACGTCGCCGATGCCATTCAGCGCCTCAACCGCTATTCGAGCCTGAACGCCGAGCAGATGCGCGAGGACGGCACGATCGGGACCCTCTGGCCCAACCTTCGCCGCATGCTGTCGCGCTTCTGGAAGTCCTATGTCGCCCGGCGAGGATACCGCGAAGGCCACTACGGGCTCCTGCTCGGACTGTTCTCGGCACTCTATCCGATCCTGAGCTACCTGAAGGCGAGGCTCGCCGAGGACAACAAGGAGCCGAGCCGATGAAGATGGCCGACATTCCATTCCAGACCGTCGACTGGAAGACGGTCGAGGCGACCGAACATCCCGGGACCGCCGGCAAGGCGCTGTGGCGCACCCGCCAATTCGGCGAGATCCGGGTGCGCATGGTCGAGTACACGCCGGGTTACGTCGCCGACCACTGGTGCGAGAAGGGTCATGTGCTGCTGGTGCTACAGGGTCGTCTCGACACCGAGCTCGCCGACGGCCGCAAAGTGACGCTCACTCCCGGAACCAGCTACCAGGTGGCCGATGGTGCCGAGGCGCACCGCTCGTCGACCGATATTGGCGCCAAGCTCTTCATCGTCGACTGACGTGGGCGGCTACCTCGCGTTCAGGGCCGATCTCGACGACCCGTCGCTTGTCGCTGCCTATGACGACCTGCCGCTGTGGTCGGCGATGGCCGGCCTGCTGCTGCTGACGCATGTACCGCTTGCGCCGGCGATCGTTGCCCTGGACATCGGCTGCGGCACCGGATTTCCGTCGATCGAGCTGGCCGAGCGCCTCGGGCCCTCGGCCCGCGTCCATGGCCTCGATCCGTGGCGGCCGGCACTGGAGCGGGCGAGGGCGAAGGCGGCGGCGCGCGGTGTGCCCCATGTCGTCTTCGACCACGGCGACGCCACCTGCATGCCATATGCAGATGCGCATTTCGACCTGATCGTCTCGAATCTCGGCCTCAACAATCTCCGCGACGCCGATGCAGCGGTGGCCGAGTGCCACCGGGTGCTCAGGCCCGGCGGGCGGCTCGCGTTGTCGACCAACCTGGTCGGGCACATGGCGGAGTTCTACGACGTCCTGGAGCGGGTCCTGGCGGAAACCGGTGCCGAGCGTGAGCCGGGCGCGCTCCGGCGCCACATCGAAGGGAGGGCGAGCGTCGCCGGCATCCGGGTTCTGCTCGAACGCCACGGCTTTCGTCTCGGCCGCGTCGAGGAGACGACGCAATCCTTGCGCTATGCCGATGGAACCGCGCTCCTGAACCACTGGTTCATCAAGCTCGGTTTTCTCGATGGCTGGCGTGCCACGATGGACGTGACGCGAGCGGCCGAGGTCTTCGGCCGGCTTGAAGCGGCCTTGCCGCGGCCGCTCCTTCTGACTGTGCCCTTCGCCTATATCGAGGCGCTCTGGCAATAAGACGAGGGGGCCCGAAGGCCCCCTCTCGCAGACGACGGTCGAGCTTGAGGTCAGATGTTTTGCGCGCTGACCATGGCGTAGAGCATCGGGATCGACAGCACCGTGTTGGTGCGCGAGACCAGCATCGCCATCCGGCCGGCGGCCTTCTTTTCGTCGGGCGTCGCCTCGACCAGGCCCAGCGCCTTCTGCTGGTTCGGCCAGATCAGGAACCAGACGTTGAAGGCCATGATCATGCCGAGCCACATGCCGATGCCGATGTTGCGGTGCATGGGCACGCCCTCGGCGCCGCCGAGCATCAGCGCCTGACCGATGTAGCCGCTCATCCAGGCCAGCAAGAGCCCGGTGACCAGCGTCGCCAGCGCGGCGTGGCGGAACCAGAAGAGCGCGGTCGGTGCGATCACCTTGGAGACCGCCGGCTTCTGCTCGTCCGGGATCTTCGGCATCGAGGGGATCTGCACGAAGTTGAAGTACCAGAGCAGGCCGATCCACATCACGCCGCTCATCACGTGGAGCCAGCGCACCAAGAAGGTCCAGTAGCCATGGTCGAAGGCTGACGGGCGGACCAGCAACCAGAAGATGATCGCGGTAAGCACGAAGCCGGCGATCACGGCTCTCTCAAGTTTTTCGAGGACCGAAGTCATTTGGCATCCCTCCCGGTGATGGGGTTTCCCAGGGTTTGATTCAGCAGATAATTGTAACGCAAGATCTAGTCTCTTGCCAGAGCGAGTCGCATGGCCGCCTCGCCCGAGCGGATGGCCCCCTCGAGCGTTCCAGGCAGTCCCGTCCGTGTCCAGTCGCCGGCGAGCGCGAGGTTCCGCAACCGGGTCCTGGCGGCGGGCCGCAGGCGTTCCATCGCCGAGGTGGCGGCGATCGTCGCCCGGCGTTCCTTGACGATCCGGAACGGCGGCATCGCTCCCGAAAGTCCGAAGGCGGCCGCCATCTCCCGCCAGAACCGGCCCGCCAGCGCCTCCGCGGGCTCGGCCAGCAGCGCGTCTGCCGCGCTGACCGTGACCGAGACGACATCGCCGCGCCAGAGCGCCCATTGACCGACTCCGCCAGTCATTCCGACGAGCGTCGGGACCGGCGCCACGCTGTCGACCCTGAAATGGGCGTTGACGATCGCCCGGAACGCCGTCGGCACGACCAGCCCGGGCAGAAGCTCGGCGGCGGCTCCCGGTGTAACCGCGAGAATCACCCGGTCGTCGGCAGCGAGCTCCACTGCCTCGTCGCCGAAGACCAGCGCCCGCGCCCGGTCGCCCGCGGCGTCGATGCGCGTGAGTCGCCGGCCAAGGCAGAGCCTCTCGCCGAGACGGACGACGGCCGGATCGATCAGCGCCTCGCCGACGCCCGCGCGGGCGATCCAGGGGCGGCAGGCGCGCTCGCTCGTCAGGCGACCGAAGACCGCCGCGATCAGGCGCCACGACGCCTCTTCCGGCTCGGTGTTGAGGGCGGCGAGCGCGACCAGGCGGAAGGCGGAGATCATTCCGCTGAAGGGCGGCCGTACGGTCCAGCGGCGTCCGCTCGCGAGCTCGACGAAGGGATAGGCGGCCGGCACCCCTTCGATCATCCGGTCGAGGGCTCCGAGCCGGCGGAGATAGGCGAGCGCCGAGAGATTGGCGCCGACGAGCAGATGCGTCCCGGTATCGATGCGGCGGTCGAGCACCGGGTCGTGGTAGCTGCGGCAGCGTCCGCCGGCCATCGGTGCCGCCTCGTGCACCCGCACCTCGATGCCGGCATCGGACAGCGCGACGGCCGCAGCGAGACCGGCGACGCCGGCGCCGACGACGTGGACGGTCACCGAGCCAGCCCGAGCCGGCATGCGAGCGCGATGCCGAGCGCCTCCAGCGTGCCGAGGCGCGGCCGCTCCTCGCGGGGCAGCCGGTCGAAGAGGCGCCGGTAGAGGCGGAGCATGGCGAGGCCGGGCCAGAGGCTGCGATCGCAGCGCTTGGCCAGGACCTCGGCCGCATCGTAGTGGTGCCGCGCGCGATCGGAGAGCCAGGTCTTGGCCACGGCGAGACGAGGGTCGGCGAGCACGGCGCTCGGATCGTCGGCGGCGATGCCCGCTGCCGCCAGCGCCTCGCGCGGCAGGTAGAGCCGGCCGCGTTCCGCGTCCTCGCGCACGTCGCGAAGGATGTTGGTGAGCTGCAGCGCCGTGCCGGCGGCGAAGGCGAAGTCGGCGGCCTCCGGCTCCGTGCAGCCGAATATGGCAATCGCCATGCGACCGGGCGCGCCGGCAACGCGATGGCAGTAGAGATCGAGGTCGGTCATGTCCGGTGCCGCCAGCGGTGCGGCGATGTCCGTGTCCAATCCGTCGAGCACCATGTCGAACCAGGCACGGTCGAGACGGTGGTCCCGGATCGCACGCGCGAGGCCGGAGCCGTCATTCGCGGCGAATTTGCGGTCGAGGTCGCGGCGGGCGGCCTCGAGTCCGGACCGGCGCTCGTCGGCCGGGAGGTCGGCATCGGCGATGTCGTCGACAAGGCGGCACCAGCCATAGACCGCGAACATGGCGCTCCGCTTCGCCCGCGGCATCAGCCGCATCGCCCAGTAGAAGCTGCTCTTCCTGGCGCCGCTCATCGGCGGACGAGCCAGCGCGCGGTGCCGACCAGGCAGACCCAGGCGTAGTCGAGCCTGGATAGGCGGACGCGTCGGGCCAGCGGATCCCGCCGTCGCAGCTTCGCCGCCAGCCGCCCGGCGACGGCGACGGTGACCTCGGCCTGCAACCGCAGGCGGCGGTCGACGATCCGCCGGCCGAGCGGGCGGGCCTGGATCAGCAGCTCGGCGACGCGCTCCAGCGTGCGGTCGAAGACACGTCGGAGCGCTGGCGAGGCACGGCTGCCAAGCAACTCGTCGACCATCGCACCCTCCGCCTCGATCCAGGCGAGCGGCAGGTAGACGCGATCGAGCTGGCGGAAATCGTCGCCGCAGTCCTGCAGGTGGTTCAGCACCTGGAGCGCAGCGCAAAGCGCATCGGAGGACACCTGTGCCTCGCGACTTTCGCCATGCAGGTCGAGAAGGAAACGGCCGACCGGCACGGCCGAGAAGCGGCAGTAGAGCAGCAGCTCGCTCCAGTCGCGGTAGCGGCTCTTGGTCGCGTCCTGGCGGAAGGCCTGGAACAGCTGCGTCAGGTGCGGGCTGGCGATCCGCTCGGCCGCCATCGCGTCCAGGCGCCGGATCTTCTCTTCAGGTGCCAAGGCCGGGTCGTCGGCGATGTCGTCGGCCGCACGCGCTTGGCGGTAGAAGGCGAGGACGGCGGCGCGGCGCCCGGGCGCGAGGAGGCGGAGCGCGACCGGGAAGTTCTCGGTCGCCTCGGATTTTCCCGATCCGGCCCCGGCAAGGTCCTCCATCCGCCTATCGTCGCTCGCGGAAGCCGAGATACCAGAGATAAGTGGCGACCTGAATGGCGAGCGCGCCGGCGAAGGCGGCGCGGTAGCCATCCGGGTGATAGCCGCCCCCGGGACCGGGCGGCCAGAAGTCGATGACCCAGCCGACTGCATACTGGCAGGCGAAGGCGAGCACGAAGGCGACGAGATTGGCGGCGGTCGAGGCGCGGCCGGCGAGGGCGATACCGAAATGCTCGGCGAACTTCGCGTGCACGATGATCGCCACCTGGCCGGTCAAGCCATAGAGGACGACGACGATCAGGAGCGCGTCGGTCGTCCATCCGAAGACCATCAGCGCCTGGACGGCTAGGAATGGCACGACGGCGAAGGTGAGGACCGTGAGCGTGTCGACGCCGCGCCGGCCGAGCCAGCTGGCCAGCGTGCCGATGCTGGCGACGCCGACGCCGAAGCCGAGAGAGCAGGCCATCAGGTAGTTCGCCGCATCGGCCCGCGAGAGCCCGCCGACGTCGACCAGCCAGGGGCCGAGCCACAGCGACTGGACCGCGAGCGCCGCGGCATTGGTGGCGGAGACGATCGGCGTCACCTTCCAGAACAGGCGATCCTTGACCACCCCGGCGAGGCCGCGGAGCTGCTCGGGGAAGGTCTCGATCCTGCCGCCGCCGCCGCGTTCCGGCACTACCAGGTGGATGACGGCTGAGACCGCGAACATGACCAGGCCGAGAAGCACGAAGGCCGGCCGCCAGCCGATCGCCTCCACCAGCAGCTGGGTCGGTGTCGCCGCCAGGATCGCACCGACGCCGCCGACCGCCATGTAGCAGCCATTGCCCATCGGCACCTTGTCGCGCGGAAGCCAGAGGGCGACCGTCTTGAATCCCGCCATCAGCCCGCCCGCAAGGCCGAGGCCGATCAGGGCGCGGGCGAGCGTGAGCGTCAGCTCGTTCTGGGCGACGGCGAAGCCGAGGCAGCCGACGGCGGTGAAGAGGAAGAGGCCGGCCTGGGTGCGCCGGGGACCGTAGCGGTCGAGCATCAGCCCGACCGGAAGCTGCATCGCCGCATAGGTGAAGAAATAGGCCGAGGTGAGGAGGCCGAGGCCGCCGGCGGTGAGGCCGAGGTCGCGCACCAGATCCGGCGCGACGACGGCGTTCACCGAGCGCAGCAGCCAGGTCATCACGTAGCCGGCGGCGAACGGCACCAGCACCTGCAGCACGATGCGGGGCGTCGTTAGAGCAATGCTCATGAGGGTCGGAACTCTCGCCCGCCTTCTCTTCCTTCCCTCCCCTTGATGGGGGAGGGGCGGGGTGGGGGTGAGGCAGCGACGAGGCGGTCATCACCCAGATCCCCCCGCCCTGACCCTCCCCGACAGAAGAGGGAGGGGATACGAGGAGCGGGGGGAAGGGACGCGAGGGCGAGGCGAGCCATCGCCTTCATCCGAGCTCGATCCGGTCGGCCAGGGCCTCGCCGTTCCGGAAGCGCTCGATGTTGGCGAAGATGTCGATCATCTTCAGCTTCATCGCCTCGACCGTGCCGGGCGCGTTATGCGGGGTCAGTACGACGTTGCGGAACTTGCCGAGCGGCGTCGGCTCCGGCGGCGGCTCGACCTCGAAGACGTCGAGGCCGGCGCCGGCGAGATGGCCGCTGGCCAATGCATCGACCAAGGCTTTCTCCGAGACCACCGGGCCGCGGGCGCAGTTGATCAGGATGGCGCCCCGCTTCAGGCGCTTCACCGACTCGGCGTTGATCAGGTGCTTCGTCTCCTTGGTCAGAGGCACGTGAAGCGTGACGTAGTCGCTGCGGGCCAAGAGCTCGTCCAGCGGCACGCGCGTCACCTTGAGCTCGCGCTCGAGCTCGGCCGGCATCTCCAGGATGTCGTGGTAGAGCACGGTGGTGCGGAACACTGTCAGCAGCCGCGCCAGCTCCTTGCCGATGCGCCCGAGACCGACGATGCCGACGGTGGCGCCGCCGAGCTGGCGGGATTCGGCGCGGAGGTCGTTGGAATGCCAGCGCCCCTGGCGCAGCTCGGCGTCGATGAAGGAGAGCCGCTTGCCGACCGCGAGCATCAGCATCAGCGCATGCTCGGCGACGCCGACCGATGTGCCACCGGGAGCGATAGCGAGCGCGATCTGGCGCTCGCGAAGCGCATTGGTGTCGACGGTGTCGTGGTAGCCGACGCCCTGGTGCTGGACGAAGCGGAGCCTGGGCGCCGCATCGATGTATTGCCGCTCCAGCCGGTAGCCGCCGACGATCACCGCCTCGCAGTCGACGATCTTGGCCAGCCGTTCCTTGGGATCGCCCGACTCCAGCGTCACAAGCTCGACGGTGGGCGGCGCCATGCCGCGCACCAGGTCGTAGAGGTCTTCGCCGCCGTGGTTGAAGTAGAGGACCTTCGTCGGCGCCGGCTCAGTCGACATAGTGGACTCCGCCGCGGGCCTTGGTCTGCTCTTCGTTCCAGAACGAGCGTGTCCTGGCCGCCGCGGTTGCCATCACCGCCTCCATCTCCGCTTCCTTCTTTTTTACCGCCTCCAGGCGGTCGGCGACCGCCTCGGCCTGCAGGCGCGGCACGACGACGACGCCGTCGCGGTCGCCGACGACGATGTCGCCGGGCTCGACCGAGACGCCGCCGCAGGAGATCGGCAGGTTGATGGTGCCCGGGCCGTTCTTGAAGGCCGAGTTCGGGTTGTAGCCGAGGGCGAAGACCGGAAGCCCGACCTTGAGCAGGCCGGTCACGTCGCGGACGAGTCCGTCGGTGACCAGCGCGACCACGCCGCGGGCCTTGGCGCTCGAGGCCCACAGGTCGCCGATCATGCCGGCGGCTTCGGAGAACTGCGCGCCGACGACGAGGACGTCGCCGGGCTGCACGTAGTCGAGGGCGGCCATCACCGCGAGATTGTCCATCGGCGGGCAGAGCGCGGTGACGGCGCTGCCGTGGAAGATCGACGACGGGTCGATCGGCTTGACCCGCCAGCTCATCGCCCCGCCGCCATTGAGGGCATCGGTGACGAATCCGGTTGGGATGCCGGCGAAGCGGGCGAGAAGGCTGGCGGACGGGCGCTCGATGCGCCGCCGCACGGTGAGTGCGACCGGATCGCCGATCATGAGGAGCTCCTTGGGATTCGCGACTTCAGGGACGGGCGGGAGGACGCGGCATTATGGCACCGGCGGACGGCGGCGGGCGAGCCGTGTCGCCGCGTCCGGATTGACCGCGTATTTCGGCATCCGGCCGCCGAGGACCGCTGCCGCCTGCTCGACCGTGTCGGCGGCCTGCGAGGTGACCGCTTCCGGCACCATGCCGCCGACATGCGGCGTCGCCAGCACCTTCGGGTGGCGGCCGAGGATCAGCGGCGGGGTGTCGTCCGGCGGCGCGCGGCCGACGTCGAGGGCGGCGCCGGCGATCCAGTTCTCGTCCAGCGCGCGCTTCAAGTCGTCCTCGTCGACGAGGCCGCCGCGCGAATGGTTGAGGAAGAAGGCGGTCGGCTTCATCTGCCGGAAGACCTTGGCGTTCATCAGCTTCTCGGTCTTCGGCGAGTGGATGACGAGGCAGATGACGAAGTCGGAGGCGCCCGCCAGCCGGTCGAGCTCGACCCGCTCATAGGCGTCGGGAACGTTGGCCTGCGGATCGGCGACCAGCACGCGCATGCCCATGAAAGCCAGGATCTCGGCCATGCGCCGGCCGAGATTGCCGAATCCGACGATCCCCGCGGTGCGGCCGGCGAGCTGGAGGCCGGGCCGCTGCGGCGGCACGTTGCCGGCGCGGTATTCGGCGACGTGGCGGCTCATGCCGCGTCCGAGGTCGATCATCTGGCCGAGGATCAGCTCGGTCACCGCCGCGATGAAGCCAGGGCCGGCGCGGGTGATCAGCACGCCTGCGGCCGAGGCGGCGGCGATGTCGATATTGCGGATGTCCATCGCCGCCCGGTGGACCGCGACCAGGCGGGGAAGGGCGGCGAACAGCCGGGCTTCGCCGGGGACGGCGCGGTCGAGGACGATGACCTCGGCATCGGCGGCGAGTCGGATCAGCCCGTCGACGGTGAGCGGCGAGTCGCCTTCGTTCAGCACCAGCTCACCCAGCGCCTTCAGGCCGGCGACGGCGCTGTCACCGTATTTATCCTTGAGATCGGGCCGGGGATGAGTGAGGACGATACGAGTCATGGCAGGTTCCACTGATGTTCTTGTGCAGGCCCTGCCATGGTGCCATACAGGCCCTTCGCCATCGCAACCGGAACGTCGATGCGTGCAATCCTTTTTCGGCTTCTCGTCTCTCTAGCGATCCTCGCGCCCGGCCTCGGCCATGCAGCGGAGACGGATTTCCCGACCTGGCTCCAGCAGTTCCGCACCGAGGCGCTCGGGCGGGGCATCAAGCCGGACACCCTCAACCGCTCGCTTGCCGGCGTCGTCCTGATTCCGCGGGTGATCGAGCTCGACAGGCGTCAGCCAGAGTCGACGCTCACCTTCGCCCAGTACATCGAGCGGGTGATCAACGACCGCCGGATCGAGACCGCGCGTCAGATGGTGGTGACCCACAAGGATCTGCTCGACCAGGTCTCCGCCAAGTTCGGCGTGCAGCCGCGCTTCATCGTGGCGCTGTGGGGGATCGAGACCGATTTCGGCCGCATCACCGGCGATTTCCCGATCTTCTCGGCCCTGGCGACGCTTGCCTATGACGGCCGCCGGTCGGCGTTCTTTCGCGGCGAGCTCTTGAACGCACTTCGCATGGTCGACCGCGGCCTCGCCGATCCCCAGCGTATGCGGGGATCCTGGGCGGGTGCCATGGGCCAGAGCCAGTTCATGCCGTCGAGCTTCTTGGCATACGCCGTCGATCATGACGGCGACGGCAAGCCCGACCTCTGGGGCTCGCTCCCCGACGTCTTCGCCTCGATCGCCAACTATCTCGCGAAGAGCGGCTGGAAGGGCGACCAGACCTGGGGCCGGCAGGTCCGCCTGCCGCCCGGAATCGACCCTGCCCAGCTCGACCTCAAGGTCGAGAAGCCGGTGGCGGACTGGGCGGCGATGGGCATCCGCCGGGCCGACGGCAGCGAGCTCGCCGGCCGCGAGATGATCGGCTCGATCGTCCTGCCGGGCGGCGCCCAGGGCCCGAGCTACCTCGTCTACACCAACTACAAAACGATCATGCGCTGGAACCGGTCGCTCTACTTCGCGACGGCCGTCGGACAACTTGCGGATAAGGTCGCCGGCAGCTAGGTTACAAAATATTGGTGAACTAACCGGACGACCCACAAGATGATGCGGAAGGCCTGTTCCCTGCCGGTGCTGGGAACGATGGCGGCGATGCTGCTGCTGCAAGGGTGCAACGGCCTGCAGCTGGCATCTCATGCCGCCAAGACCGTCGGCGAGCGATCCGGCGCGACCACCAAGCCCAAGGGCTACTACAAAATCGGCGAGCCGTATCAGATCAATGGGGTCTGGTATTATCCTAAAGTAGATTATGAATACGACGAGACAGGCATCGCCTCCTGGTACGGCGAGCAGTTCCACGCCAAGCTGACGGCCAACGGCGAGATCTTCGACATGAACGACGTGTCGGCGGCGCACCGGACATTGCCGCTGCCGAGCCTCGTCCGCGTGACCAATCTCGACAATGGCCGGTCGATGATCGTCCGGGTCAATGATCGCGGGCCGTTCGCGGCCGGGCGCATCATCGATCTGTCGCGCCGGACGGCGCAGCTGATGGGGATGGACCGGGCCGGCACGGCCAAGGTCCGGGTCCAGATTCTCGCCGACGAGAGCCGGAGCATCGCCGAGGCGCTGACCAAGGGCCGCCCGGAGCCGACCATGGTCGCCTCCGCTGCCGGCACGGCGACCGACGCCGTCCAGGTGCGTCCGGACGCGCCGAACGCCTCGCCCAGAGCCTCGGTCGCGGTCCAGGCGCTGCCGCTCCCCGGCAGCGCGCCGGCGCCGGTCCAGGCGCCGCCGCCGCCGGTCGCCGCAGCAGGGGTCGCGAGCGAGGCGGCCAAGGCGGCGGCCGAGCGCCAGGTCGCCGCGCTGCAGCCGGCCCTGCCGGTGGTGACGACGGTGCCGGTGGTGCCGACCGAGATCTACATCCAGGCCGGCGCCTTCCAGAACGTCAACAACGCGGTCAGGTTGTCTGCCCAGCTCACCGAATTCGGGCGGGCGACGGTTGCACCGAAGCAGATCGGGAACCAGCTTCTCTATCGGGTCCGCTTCGGGCCGTTCACGTCTGTGGAAGACGCCGATCGCATGCTTGCCCGCATGATCGCCGCAGGCTATCCCGACACACGGGTGGTCGTCGATCAATGATGGCCGGAGGTATCGCCATGATCCGTCGCCTCGCTCTCGCCGCGGTCTTCGTCGCCTCGGCGCTGCCTGCCCTGGCCCAGACCATGGAGACCCAGGCCCGGCAGGCCTACATCGTCGACATGAAGACCGGCGCCGTGCTTCTGGAGAAGAACGCCGACGAGGTCATGCCGCCGTCGTCGATGAGCAAGATGATGACCGTCCACATGCTGTTCGAGAAGCTGCAGAAGGGCGAGATCAAGCTCACCGACGAGTTCCCGGTGAGCGAGAAGGCCTGGCGGATCCAGGGCTCGAAGATGTTCGTGCCGCTCGGCGGCCGGGTGAAGGTCGAGGACCTGATCCGCGGCATCGTCATCCAGTCGGGCAACGACGCCTGCATCGTCGTCGCCGAGGGGCTGGCCGGCAGCGAAGAGGCCTTCGCCGAGCAGATGACCAAGCGGGCGCGCGAGCTCGGCCTCACCAAGACGGTGTTCAAGAACGCCAGCGGCTGGCCGCATCCCGAGCACGTCACCACGGCGCGCGAGCTGGCGATCATCGCCAAGCACACGATCGAAAGCTTCCCCGAGCACTACAAGTACTATTCGGAGATCAACTACACCTTCAACGGCATCAAGCAGGGCAACCGCAACCCGCTGCTCTACAAGCAGACGGGCGCCGACGGCCTCAAGACCGGCCACACCGAGGCCGGCGGCTACGGGCTCACCGCTTCGGTCAAGCGCGGTGATCGCCGCATCATCATGGTGGTCAACGGCATCATGGTGCCGAACAGCCCCGCCGGCCTGAAGGCCCGTGCGCAGGAGACCGAGAATCTGATCGAATGGGCGTTCCGGGAGTTCGAGAACTACAACCTGTTCAAGTCGGGTGAGGCCGTGCAGTCGGCCGGCGTCTGGCTCGGCGACGCCAAGACCGTGCCGCTGGTCGCCGGCGACGACATGGTGGTGACGCTTCCCCGGAAGGCGCGTCAGGGCATGAAGGTGACCGCGGTCTACCAGGAGCCGATCGCGGCCCCGATCCAGAAGGGCCAGCAGGTCGGCAAGCTGGTGATCGCCGCGCCGGGCGTGCCGAACCGCGAGCTGCCGCTGATCGCCGGCGAGTCCGTGCGCCAGCTCGGTCCCGCCGGGCGCATCACCGCCGCTGTCTCCTATCTGATCTTCGGCGCGCAGAAGTGACGTCTGCCGCTCGCTTCGTCACCTTCGAAGGCGGCGAAGGGGCGGGCAAGTCCACCCAGATCAAGCGTCTCGGCGACCGGCTGACGGCTGTCGGCGAGAGAGTTCTTCTGACGCGCGAACCTGGCGGATCGCCGGGCGCGGAAGCTATCCGTACCCTGGTCGTTTCAGGCGATCCGACGCGTTGGGATGCCATGACAGAGGCGCTTCTCGTGATGTCGGCACGCCGAGACCATGTTCGGCGAACGATTGATCCGGCATTGAGCGATGGGCAATGGGTGCTTTGCGATCGGTTTCACGACTCCACGGTTGCCTATCAGGGCTACGGCGGGGGGATACCCTTGTCCGATCTGGCGACGCTCTACCGAATTGCGATCGGTAGCCTTCAACCGGCCCTCACATTGATTCTGGATCTGCCTGTGGCCAAGGGCTTGGAGAGGGCGAGAGCCCGAAGCGAGTTGCGTCCAGGGGGGGGGCGTGAGGATCGCTTCGAGAGAATGGGGACGAAGTTCCACGAGCAGCTGCGCTCGGCGTTTCTCAAGATCGCCGAGGCTGAACCCGCCCGATGTGTGGTCATCGACGCCGGCCCCGACGCCGACACCGTCCACGCCGCGATCGTCGCCGCCGTCTCCGAGCGGCTGGGCGTCCGTCTGTGACCGGCAAACGCGCGGCCGAGGCCGACGAGCGCCCGCATCCGCGCTTTTGTCCGCCGCTGCTCGGGCACGAGACCGCCGAGGCGCAGATGGTCGAGGCCGCCCGGTCGGGCCGTCTGGCTCATGCTTGGCTGATCGAGGGGCCGCGCGGTATCGGCAAGGCGACGCTGGCCTACCGTTTCGCCCGCTTCCTCCTGTCCGGAGCCCATGGCGGAGAGGGCGGGGGGCTGTTCGGTGACGCAGCGCCCTCCCTCGACGTCGCCCAGGATCACCGGACCTCGCGGCTGATCGCCGCCGGCAGCCATCCCGACCTCCTGGCGCTCGAGCGCAGCTATGACGAAAAGGCGAAGCGGCTGCGCAAGGTGATCACCGCCGAGGAGGCGCGCAGCGTCGCCGACTTCATGCATCTGACGCCGGCCGAGGGCGGCTGGCGGGTCGCCATCGTCGACAGCGTCGACGACCTCAACCCGACCTCGATGAACGCCCTCCTGAAGATCCTGGAGGAGCCGCCGAAGCGTGCCGTCCTGCTGCTGGTCTATCACGGCGCCGGACGCATCCTGCCGACCATCCGGTCGCGCTGCCGCCGCCTGGTGCTGAAACCGCTCGATGCCGGCGTCCTCGACCGGCTGCTGGCGGCCCAGGCGCCGGACCTGCCGGCGGAGGAGCGGGGGCCCTTGGCCCAGCTCGCCCGCGGCAGCCTGGGCCGCGCCCTCGACCTGATCGAGGCGGGCGGCCTCGACCTCTACCGCCAGGTGTTCCAGCTCGCCAGCGTCACCCAGCCGGACGCCGTGCAGATGCAGGGCTTTGCCGACAAGCTGGCCCGCAAGGGTGCTGAAGCCTCGTATCTCGCTGCCGTCGACATGCATGTCGACCTGCTGGCGAGGCTTGCCCGCGCCGCCGCCGATCCCAGGCCGCCGGCTGAGGTGGTGCCGGGGGAAGCGGCCGCGCTGAAGCGCCTCGCCGGCCGGCGCAGCCTTGATCGCTGGCGCGAGCTATGGGAGAACAGCCGCCGTCTGGTCCAGCGTTCCGAGGCCGTCAACATCGACCGCAAGCAGGTCCTGTTGACCCTTCTTCTGGCACTCGACGACGATCGCCTCCTCGCGCAGTCCTAGGAGTTCCGGCCGATGGCCGCGGCCAAGCGTTACTACCTGACGACGCCGATCTACTACGTGAACGCCGCGCCCCATATCGGGCACGCGTACACCTCGCTCGCCTGCGACGCGCTGGCGCGCTTCAAGCGGCTGGACGGCTACGAGGTCAAGTTCCTGACCGGCACCGACGAGCATGGCCAGAAGGTGGCCAAGGCCGCCGCCGATGCGGGCGTCGATCCGCAGGCTTTCACCGACCGGGTGAGCCAGACCTTCCGCGATCTCTCGCCGGTGATGAACCTGTCTAACGACGACTTCATCCGCACCACCGAGCCCCGCCACATCCGTGCCTGCCAGGAGCTGTGGCGGCGCATCAAGGCCAACGGCCACATCTATCTCGGCAAGTTCGCCGGCTGGTACGCCGTCCGCGACGAGGCCTTCTATGACGAGAGCGAGCTCGTCGACGGCAAAGCGCCGACCGGTGCCGAGGTCGAGTGGTTCGAGGAGGAGAACTACTTCTTCGACCTGTCGAAGTGGCAGCAGCCGCTGCTCGACTTCTACGAAGCCAATCCGGGATTCCTGGCGCCCCGGACTCGGAGGAACGAGGTCGTCAGCTTCGTCTCCTCCGGGCTCCGCGACCTCTCCGTGTCGCGCACGACCTTCACCTGGGGCGTTCCGGTGCCGGACGATCCGAAGCACGTCATGTATGTCTGGATCGACGCGCTGACCAACTACATGAGCGCTGCCGGCTTCCCCGAAGAGAGCGGCGAGTACGCCAAGTTCTGGCCGGCCGACCTGCACATGGTCGGCAAGGACATCATCCGCTTCCACACGGTCTACTGGCCGGCCTTCCTGATGGCTGCCGGCCTGAAGCCGCCGAAGCGCGTCTTCGCCCATGGCTGGTGGACAGCCGTGGGCCAGAAGATGTCGAAATCGCTCGGCAACTTCATCACGCCGAAGGACCTGATCGACCTCTACGGGCTCGATCCGGTGCGCTACTTCCTCTTGCGCGAGCTGCCCTTCGGCCAGGACGGCAACCTCAGCCATGAGGCAATAATCCGACGGATCAACACCGACCTCGCCAACGATTTCGGCAACCTGGCGCAGCGGGTCCTGACCCAGATCAACAAGAACTGCGAAGCCAAGGTGCCGGAGCCGGGGCCCTTGAGCGCGGCCGATGGCGCGCTCCTCGGCACCGCGCACGGGCTCCTCGAGCGCGTGCGGGCCGAGTATGACGAGCAGCAGTTCCACCGGGCGCTCGAGGCCCAGTGGGAGGTGGTGAGCGCCGCCAACCGCTATGTCGACGAGCACGCCCCCTGGGCCTTGAAGAAGACCGACCCGGCGCGGATGGCGACCGTGCTCTACGTCCTGGCCGAGACCATCCGCCATCTGGCGATCCTGGCGCAGCCGGCGATGCCGCAGTCGGCGGCGCGCATGCTCGATCTCCTGGCGGTGCCGGCGGATGCCAGAAGCTTCGCAGCCCTGGGGGCCGACGGCGCGCTGAAGGCGGGGACGCCGCTGCCGAAGCCGGAGGGCATCTTCCCGCGCCATGTCGTCGAAGAGGGGCAGGCGGCGGGCAAGGCGGGCGGCTGATGCTGGTCGACAGCCACTGCCATCTCGACTTCCCCGAGCTGTCGGCGGAGCTGGACGAGGTCGTCGCCCGTGCGCGTCGGGCCGGCATCGGCCTGATGATCACCATCGGCACCAAGCTGACCGAGTTCGACCGGGTGCGCGCCATCGCCGAGCGCTATGACGACATCTACTGCTCGGTCGGCATCCATCCGCACGAGGCCGGGGCCGAGCCGGAGGCGGACGCCGAGCGCCTGGCCAGGCTGGCCGAGCACCCGAAGGTGGTGGCGATCGGCGAGACCGGGCTCGACTATTTCTACGACCACAGCCCGAGGGACGCCCAGGCCCGGAGTTTCAGGGCCCATGTCGGGGCGGCACGGCTAACCGGCCTGCCGGTGATCGTGCACACCCGCGATGCCGACGACGACACCGCCCGGATCCTGACCGAGGAGACGGAGAAGGGCGCCTATCCCGGCCTCATCCATTGCTTCACCGCCAGCCAGCTTCTCGCTGAAAAAGCAGTAGATCTCGGTCTGACCATTTCGCTTTCCGGGATCGTCACCTTCAAGAGCGCGGCGGCGCTGCAGGCGACGGCCGCCTGGGTCCCGGCCGACCGCCTGCTGGTCGAGACCGATGCGCCCTACCTGGCGCCGATCCCGATGCGGGGCAGGCGGAACGAGCCCGCCTTCGTCGTCCACACGGCGGCCAAGGTGGCCGCTCTGCGGGGCACCTCGATCGAAGATCTCGCCGCAACGACGACCGCCAACGTCCGGCGTCTGTTCACGAAGATCCCGGCGACGGCCTTCGGGGCGCCGTGAAGATCACCATCCTCGGCTGCGGCAGCTCGATGGGCGTGCCGCTGGTGGGCGAGGGGTGGGGTGACTGCGATCCCAACGAACCCAAGAACCGGCGGCTCCGTGCCTCGATCCTGGTGGAGGAGGGCGCGACCCGCCTTCTGGTCGACACCTCGCCGGACCTCCGCCAGCAGTTGCTTTCGGCCGGGATCAACCGGTTGGATGCGGTTCTTTATACCCACGCGCATGCCGACCATCTGCACGGCATCGACGATGTCCGCGCCATCAACGTGACGCTGAAGGGCCCGCTCGACGTCTATGCGGACGCCGAGACCCTAGGGATTATCCAGGATCGTTTCGGTTATGTTTTCCAGCCGCTTAAGGGCGATTATTACTACAAGCCGACACTGGTGCCGCACGTCATCGACGGCCCGTTCCGGATCGGTGACATCGCCATCCGCTCATTCCGGCAGGATCATGGGTTTTCCAAGTCCCTGGGTTTCCGTTTCGGCCGGGTCGCGTATTCGACCGACGTGCTCACTCTGGACGAGCAAGCCTTTGAGATCCTTGAGGGTGTCGATCTCTGGATCGTCGATGCCTTCCGCAAGCTGCCGCATGCGACCCACACCCATCTGGAGCGCACTCTGGGTTGGATCGAGCGGGTTAGGCCGAAGCGCGCGGTGCTGACCCACATGACCCAGTGGCTCGACTACAACTGGCTCAAATCCGTGCTGCCGGCCCATGTCGAGCCGGCCTATGACGGTATGGTCCTGGAAAGCCCGTGACCGACACCTGGCGCCGCGCGGACGGCTACGAGGTCTCGACCGACAAGGCCCGGATCGACCTCGACGTGGTCCACGGCTTCCTCGAGACCGCCTATTGGTCGGAGAAGGCGCCGCGCGAGGTGGTGGCCCGGTCGATTTAGGGTGCGTTCTGTTTCGAGGTCTTCGATCCGGCCGGCGCCCAGGTCGGCTTCGAGGACGTGCCGGCCGGCCGGCTGATGGGGCGCCGGGGGCTGCCGGAAGGCCCGTTATCCGTCAATCGGTTAGGTCATCCATACGATATTGGCAATAACATACTTGACTCAACAAGCCTGATCCGGTAGGTTTCGGTCATGAGCAAGACCGAGCCGACCACCCTCCTCGAAGCCATCAAGCATTTCAGTGACCCGGACGTGGCGCTTGCCACGATGGTTGAGCTTCGCTGGCCGTCTGGCGTCCATTGCCCGGGCTGCGGCCGGACGGACGTGACCTTCATCCCGACCCGCCGGGTCTGGACCTGCAAGACCCGCCATCCCAAGTGGCAGTTCTCAGCCAAAGTCGGGACGATCTTTGAGGACTCGCCCCTCGGCCTCGACAAGTGGTTCGCCGCGATCTGGATGGTCGCCAACTGCAAGAACGGCATTTCCAGCTACGAGGTCGGGCGCGACCTGGGCGTCACCCAGAAGTCGGCTTGGTTCATGCTTCACCGTATCCGGCTGGCGATGAAGGCCGGTTCGATCCTCAAGATGACGGGCGAGGTCGAGGCCGACGAAAGCTATCTCGGCGGCAAGCTCGGCAACATGTCGCTGTCCAAGCGGAAGACGTTCGGTAAGGGCGCGGTCGGCCGGGGCAACAGCGGCAAGCGGGCCGTCGTCGGCATCCTTGAGCGGAAGTCCGGCAAGAAGCCGAGCAAGGTCAAGGCGACCCACGTCGGCGATGTTCGCGGCGTCACCCTCAAGGGCCTGATCCGTGACGCCGTCGAGCCCGGCACCCGGCTCCTGACCGATAGCTTTGCCGCATATCGCGGCCTCCGGGGCGAGTACCTGCATGAGGTCGTCGACCACGCCGTCACCTACGTCCAGGGCACCGTCCATACCAACGGGATCGAGAACTTCTGGTCGCTGCTCAAGCGGACGATCAAGGGCACCTACGTCTCGGTCGAGCCCTTCCATCTTGACCGCTATCTGGACGAGCAGTCGTTCCGCTTCAACGAGCGGACGGACGTGGACAGCGGTCGTTTCCGCTCCGTGCTACGCTCGGTCACCGGCCGCCGGCTGACCTACAAGGAGTTGACCGGACATGGTGAAGCCCAAGCCCCCGACTGAATGCCGGCCAGACAGGGACGAGGAAGGCGCCGTGCCCGCCGTGGCCGGCGCTAGTCCCATGGCCCGCTTCAAGACGCTGACGAAGCAGCTGCTCAACGTTTCGCCCGAACAGGTGAGGGAGGAGCGAAGAGAGTTTGTGGAGAAGCGCTCTAGTCGATCCGAGAAGGAGCCGGGGGCCTGAGCCTCGACGGCACGGGCTCCTTGCCTCGCAACTCGACATACATCGCTTCTGCCTTGGCGTGTTCGGCCAGCAACGGCGCAGTTTCAAGCACTTCCAGAATCTTCCAGGCCGGCACAACGCCGTTCAGCCAAGAGTTTTCGCCGTCCTCGTCGTGGATGTATCCCCAGTTCACGCCCAAGAGCGCCCAGAATGAGTTATTGCGCACGCTCGTACACCGTATTGGGCGTCCGGTAGACTGCGACAGGAGATCCCGAGAATCCGGTGCGGGACCTCATTTCGACTGAGTAGCTAAGCTGATCTTGTCCGATCGCACTGTTGGAGATCGGACGGTCCATAACGCTGATACTGCCGAAGCGAACCGCCGGTTGGTTGTGCAAGCGCCCCTGATGGTTGATGAAGCGTCCGATCATCAAGACTTCGTCACCGATGCCCACCTCATAATCCTGGGCCATCGCCCGGGTGAGGAGTTGTTGGGTCGGAATGTGGGAGTGTCGGTGAATACCGATCATCACCTTCCGGAACACGCTGGCGACGGCGAGATCATCGCCATCCGGGTGAACGATCCACTGGTGTTGGTCGAGATCGATGACATCCGGCTTCCCGCCATCCACCCGGTTGACACGAGCTATCGGAGATCCGCCCGACCAAACGACGTGCCGATTACTGACCAAATATGGGCAATATGCCCCGGTCACTTCGCCGTTGATCACAATGGGCTTGCCGATGAAGAACGCGGTTCCCCCGAGCCTGGCATGGTTCTCGGCATCTTCCGGGGTGGGATATAGGAAGACCACGCCGTCCAAAAGAGTGTCCGCAATCCGTGGCACTTCATCTCCCGACAAAGAGTCAGGAAGATTGCACTTCCATGCTTGTCGGTCACTGAAGAAGCCGGGCGGGCAGACTGAAATTCTGCGTCCGCGCCACTCATCGGCCAGACCACACTGGGCGTCTTCGCGCGTCATCGCTACGGTCGGGGCATCGGTGCCCATTTTGGCAACCTCCTGAAGCCTGAATCCTAGGAGGTCTAGCGTGACGTGGCAAAAAACCTTGCTAACGCACTGAAATTCTTATGTTGAGCCATCTATATTAACGCCACAATATTTTCCATAATATACATTATGCGATATAGAGGGGCGAAGTTACGGTTCGCATACCCAATATCGCATAGGTGAGTTATGATAGCCCCTGTTCGGCCCGGCTTTACCGGGCCTTTAGTTCAAGCGAAACCGCTGGGGCTCCAAAGTTTGGTCCCCCGTTCGCTTATCACCGGGAGATGGCTCGCCGTGCTGGTCTGCTATCTGGACGACAGCGGCAAGAACCCACAAAGCGCATTCACCTGCTTGGCGGGATATGTCGCGCTTGAGGAGGTCTGGGCCGAATTCGAGAAGAACGTCGAGCCGATCTTCCAAGAATACAAGGTGCCTGTACTACATACCAAAGAGCTGCATCACAGCGACGGGCCGTTCAAGGGCTGGACCGTCGCCAGGAAACAGGCATTCGTCTTCAAAATCTGCCGCGAAATGACTCCGCTTATTCCGTTAGGCGTGGCGATGGCCGCGTCGAAGGCCGCTTATCGCGATGGCCTCAAACACAGAAAGTCCAAGCGAACCGTCAGCCCCTATACCCATTGCTTCACTGTCGCGGTGAATTGGCTCACCACCGACGTGCGCGTTGGGCATGACATTCATGCCCAAGGGCTCGCTTTCATTTTGGAACAAGGGCACCAAAACAATGCCGAGGCAGGGAAGCAGATGCACGGCCTCAGGAAGAAGTATCCCAATGACCTGAAGTGTCTCCGGTCGATTTCGGAGGCTCCCAAGGAAGAATGCCGGGCCATTCAGATGGCCGACCTCCTGGCCTTCTATACCCGCAGAATGACCGCGCTTAGCCCAGGAGAGAGACGCATAGACGGCCCGGACACCTTGTCTGTTCAGATGGTGAACATCATCCGCGCGAGCGTCCCCCACCGTTCGCTCGCGGCGGAGGTTTTTGGGGACGACTACGCGTCACTTCCCGGAATGCCCGGTCCCCCTCTTCCGGGTCTTCCGATGCCCCGACTTCGCGGGCCATCTCAATGAAGCGCTTGGATTGCTCCGGGTCGTCCGCCTTCGCGGGCGGTTTCGGCAGCGGCTTTGGCTTGTCCGCCATGGGCCGGTCACTCCTCTTTCAGCGGCAGCCGTAGCTGCCTGAAACGGCGCCGTCGCAAGCGCCGCCAATGCGACCTCTTAGGGTTACGAGTTACGAGCCGTTTCGTAGGTCAGGCGCTTGCCGGCGGCACCGGCCACGGCACGAGCGGTGCGCTCCTCGTCACAGATGCCGAGCTTCGCGCGGTTGTTCCGGCGGAAATCAAACTCTGCCAGATACCGGTCGAGGTGCTGAGCATCGACATGCTGGTAGATGCCGACCATGCCCCGCTTGAAGACGCTGAAGAAGCCTTCGACGGTGTTGGTGTGGACCTCGCCTCGGACGTATTCACCCTTGGCGTGGATGACGACCTCATGAGAGGCGGCGTAGGGCGGGAAAACCTCATGCCGGTGGCGCCATCGGTCATGACGTGGCTGCCCTTGGCGAGGTGCCGGTACATCTCGGCGCCAGCGCTGGTGCCGTCCATGGAAAGGGTCCGGCTGTCGCCGTTCCGGTCCACCAGGGACATGATCCGCTGGTAGCGGCGCTTACCGTCCGCCCGCTTCTTGGTCTTGGGCGAGTTGGTGACGAAAGTCTCGTCGATCTCCACGGTGTGACCCTCGCCGCCGATCCGGCCCGAGCCCTTGGCCGGAGCCATGGCTTCCCGGATGCGGTGGGTAAGGAACCAAGCGGTGGTCATGCTGCCGCCGATGGCCCGATGGATCTGGCGGGTGCTGATGCCCTTCTTGGACGAGCAAAGCAGGTGGATCACCTGAAGCCAGATGCGGAGGGCCACGTGGCTGGACTCGAAAACGGTTCCGACCCGGACGGTGAAGGGCTTGCGGCACGCATAGCACTTGCGGAGCCCCGGACGGGTGGTCTTGCCCTTAAGGCGGCCGATCCGCTCGCACTCACCGCAGAACGGGCAAGTCGGGCCGGACGGCCAAAGCCGCGCCTCGACGTACTCGAAAGCGGCGGTTTCGTCGTGGAAGTGGGGGGCGGAGAGCAGCGACATGGGCGACACCATCAGGTTATGCCCAGAATATGCGCCTTGCCGCTGGGTATGTCAACCGTAACATCGCCTATAGAGGGGCGATGTTTCACTTCGCGTACCCAACGCGCCGACTCCAGTTGGCGCCACCGACTTCGCCCTCCTCACCCTCGGCTAGTTAGCGATGACGTCGCCGGCAGGCGACGCCTCAAGAGGCCGTGTCGATCAGGTCCATGCTTTCCGGGTGGGCCAGGAGCCACTCGACGGCTTGAGAGGTCTTCCGCCAGGAGCGCGCGCCCTTCTCGTCGCCCTCGAACGCGAGCGCGCTCCAGGCGTTTCTGGCGACGTGCAAGGCTCCCGGGCCGCGGCGTCTGATGATCCGCTTGGCGGAGCGCCAGACGACCAAGTCCGCTGACGAGATCTGATCGGACAACATGGCCATGAAATCCCCCGGTTCTGTTGGTTAAGCCTAGATGTTCGTGTTTTGTTCTATCTGATGCCGACAGGCTGCGCAAGGGCGTCCTTCGCCGGCTCCGTCGACATGTGGCAGTGCGGGCGCGGCCGCCGCCACAAGGAAGGTCGCGGCCAAGTGGCCTTTCGCGAACCTCATCGGGAAACTCCCTCTCTGGAGATCATGATGAAAATCGAGGTCGAGGCCTCCCGGGTTCCCGGCGGCTATCATGGCCCGTTCAATTGCGAAGGACGGGTCGTCATGCTGAAACGGATCGAGGCCGGCGTCCTCGACGTCGCCTACGAGGAAACCGGACCGGCCTCGGGCCTGCCTGTCATCCTTCTGCACGGCTTTCCCTACGACATCCGGGCCTATGACGAGGTTGCGCCGATCCTGGCGGCGGCCGGGCACCGGGTGCTGGTGCCCTATCTCCGGGGCTATGGGCCGACCCGCTTCCTCTCGGCCGGCACGCCGAGATCCGGAGAGCAGGCGGTCCTCGGCGCCGATCTCAAGGCGTTCATGGACGCGCTCGCGATCCCGTCGGCCCTCCTCGCCGGTTACGACTGGGGCGGACGGGCGGCCTGCATCGTGGCGGCGCTCTGGCCGGAGCGCGCACGCGGCCTGGTCACCGTCAACGGCTACAACATCCAGAACATCGCCGCCTCGGGCGAGCCGGCGGCACCGGAGGACGAGCACCGATACTGGTATCAGTATTACTTCCACAGCGAGCGCGGCCGCACCGGCCTCTCCCGCAACCGCCGCGCGCTCTGCCGGCTCTTGTGGCGGCTGTGGTCGCCGAACTGGCGCTTCGACGACGCCACCTTCGAGCGGACCGCCCCCTCCTTCGACACTGCCGACTTCGTCGATGTGGTGATCCATTCCTATCGCCACCGCTTCGCGTTGGTGCCAGGCGATCCGGCGGTCGCGGAGATCGAGCGGCGGCTTGGGGAGCGGCCCCGGATCACGGTGCCGACCGTGGCGATGGACGGCGGCGGCGACGGCGTCTCGGCTGCAGGCAGCGCCGGAAGCGGTGCCCGCTTCTTCACCGGCCCCTATCGGCACCGGCTGGTCCCGCTGGTCGGCCACAACCTGCCGCAGGAGGCGCCGCGAGACTTCGCCGACGCAATCCTGTCGCTTGCTGCAGGACGGCTATAGTGCGGCCCATGACCCGCAACATCGACCGCCTGATCGAGATCATGGCCAAGCTCCGGGCACCCGAGGGCGGCTGCCCCTGGGACAAGGAGCAGACCTTCTCGACCATCGCCCCCTACACCGTCGAGGAAGCCTACGAGGTCGCCGACGCGATCGCCCGCGACGACCTCCGCGACCTCAAGGACGAGCTCGGCGACCTCCTGTTCCAGGTGGTGTTTCACGCCCGCATGGCCGAGGAGAAAGGCGCCTTCGCCTTCGACGACGTCGCCCGCGCGATCGCCGACAAGATGATCCGCCGCCATCCGCATGTCTTCGGCGATGCCGCGGAGCGCGACGCCGCCAGCCAGACCGTCGCCTGGGAAACGACCAAGGCGGCCGAGCGCGCCCTGAAGGGCAAGGCGGCTCCCTCCTCCGCCCTCGACGGCGTCGCCCTTGCCCTCCCCGCCCTGATGCGCGCCGACAAGCTGCAGCGCCGTGCCGCGCGTGTCGGCTTCGACTGGCCGGAAGCACGCCAGGTCCTGGATAAGATCGAGGAGGAGATCGGCGAGCTGCGCGCCGAGCTGGATGACGGGGCGAAGCCGGAGGCGGTCAAGGACGAGGTCGGCGACCTCCTGTTCGCGCTCGCCAACCTCGCCCGCCATCTCGGCGTCGACCCCGAGGCGGCGCTCCGCGGCGGCAACGCCAAGTTCGAGCGGCGTTTCCGCTCGATCGAGGCGGCGCTGGCGGCCGAGGGACGCCGGCCGGAGCAGGCGAGCCTCGAGGAGATGGAGGCGCTGTGGGTCGAGGCCAAGGCAGAGGAGCGGCGGAAGCCCGCTACCTGAGCGGAAGGATCGACTTATTTTGCACTCGAAAGGTGATCCCTCTAAGGTGATCCATCCACCGAAGGCGAGTGCCTTCCCAACGCCCTAAAGTAAAGCATGCGCCTCGGAAAGTTGGGCACGGTCAACGAAGGCGCGTTCCTTGCCGCCGGCTTCGCCGTACTCCTGGCCGCGATCTTGGCCTCGCTCGGGCTCATCCGGGAATCCGAGACGCTCGGCGATCGCATCGCCGCCTCACTGACGGCGACCAACATCATCGCCAGTTTTCCGGCCGACACACGGCGGGCCGAAAGCGGCCAGCGCGGCTACCTGCTCACCGGCGACGAGCGCTATCGCGCCGACTACGGCGCGGCCGCGGCCAGGGTGATGCCGGCTCTCGACCGGCTCGCCCTTCTCCTCAAGGACAACCCGGCGCAGCTGGCGCACCTCTCGGAGATCCGCACCCTGTCCCAGGCGAAGATGTCGGAGTTCGCCGAGAGCATCGTTCTGCAGGACAAGGGCCAAAGGGCCGCGGCGATCGACGGCCTCATTGCCAGTCGCGGGCTCGACCACATGGAACGGATCCTCCAGCACGTCGTCGCCATGACGGACGCGGAACAGCAGGTGCTCGACCGGTACCTGGAGCAGTCCGACCGCACCCTGATCCAGCTCTTCGTCATCAACGGCCTCGCCGGCGCGATCGTCGCCGGCCTTGCGACGCTGTCGATCTTCCTGGTGCGCCGATCCATCCGCGAGGCGAAAGCCGCGCAGGACGCCTTGGAGACCCTGAACGTCGACCTCGAGCGCCGCGTCGCCGAGCGGACGGCGAACCTCAGGGAGGCCAACGAGGAGATCCAGCGCTTCGCCGACATCGTCAGCAACGACCTGCGTTCGCCGCTGGTCAACATCATGGGCTTCACCGGCGAGCTCGAGGCGCTCCGCAACGACGTGCTGACCCGCTCGGCCGCGGCGAACCGCATGCTGGGCCAGAACGACGGCGGCCGTCCGGAGGCGGCGGACAAGGCGATCGGGCAGGACTTCGACGAGGCGCTCTGGTTCATCCGCTCGTCGATCACCAAGATGGACCGGCTGATCAACGCCATCCTCGAGCTGTCCCGGATCGGCCGGCGGGAGTTCAAGCCGGAAACCATCGACCTCGACAAGCTGGTGCGGACGCTCGCCGCCGATTTCAGCCACCGTGCCGAGAAAGGAAGCATCCGGCTGTCGGTCGGCAGGCTGCCGACCATCGTCGGCGACCGCCTGGCGATCGAGCAGATCCTCTCCAATCTCCTGGACAACGCGGTCAAGTACGTCCGCGACGACGTCCCCGGCCAGATCGCCGTCACCGCCGCCGTCGCCGTCGCCGACCTGCCGATGGTCGAGATCTCGATCGCCGACAACGGCCGCGGCATCGCCGAGCGCGACCTGGAACGCATCTTCGATCTGTTCCGGCGCTCCGGCGCCCAGGATCTCCCGGGCGACGGCATCGGCCTCGCCTCTGTCCGCACCCTGGTCCGCCGGCTGGGCGGGACGATCCGGGTCAAGAGCCGCCTCGGCGAGGGCTCGACCTTCACGATCGTGCTCCCTAGGTCCCGGACGCCATGACATCCTTCGCCGGCTTAAGGAGACACAGTCCGCCAAGTCCATTCCGGTCGTGGTGCTGACGACGACCGACCGTGCCGACTCCATCGGCATCATCGTCACCGAGCTTGTGATCAATGCGCTGAAGCACGCCTATCCCTAAGGAGCGCGGGGCGAGGTCCGCGTCGTCTGCCGGCAAGGGCATGCCGGCGAACCCGCCGGCCACCGGCAAGGGCGGGCTCGGTCAGCGCATCATCCGGATGATGACGACCAATCTGGGGGCCCGTCTCGACCATGACGCGTCCCACAAGGGCACGCCCATCGTCATCGACATCCCGGTCGAGCAGGACGGCCCGGCGAAACGGCCTGACGATGGATCGTGAGCCGGCGGCCCGGCTGAACGGCGGCTAGCTCGACTGCTGCCCGCCGCCACCGACGGCGGCAACCGGCGACGGCTTGACCGCCTCGACCGGCGGCTTCCGAGGCATGGTCGGCGCCACCAGCGCCTCGACCTTGCGGGGGGCAGAGGCGACCACGGCGTCGCGGCTGTAGTGCCGGCAGTTGCCCTCGAAGGAGGCGCCGGGCTCGACCGCGATCGACTCCTGCATGACGTCGGCGACGACCTTGGCCGACTTGAGCAGGGTCACCTGGCGGGCCTTGATCTGGCCGGTGACCTTGCCCGAGATGCGCACGGTCTCGGCCTCGAGAGCGCCTTTGACCACCGCGGTCTCGCTGACGGTGATGCGCCCGGAGCGGATGTCGCCATCGACCGTGCCGTCGATCTGAATGTCGCCGTCGCTCTCCAGGTTGCCGGTGATGCGCAGATCGGCGCTGATAATGGAAGGCACCGTCGACTTCTGGACGGAAGGCCCACTTTCGGTGTGTTTGCTAGCCTTTGAAAACATCCTTGCCCGCCCTGAGAAACTTGTTCGGATCGGTCGGCTCGCCGTTGATCAGGACCTCGTAGTGAACATGAGGCCCGGTCGACCGGCCGGAAGAACCCAGGAGCCCGATGGTCTCCCGGAAGTCCACCTTCTGTCCGCGCCGGACATTGATCTTATACAAATGTCCGTAGCGCGTCCTCAGGCCATTGCCATGGTCGATCTCGACCATCCGGCCGTAGCGGCTGCGCCAGCCGGCAACGACGACCGTCCCAGGGGCGGTCGACATCACCGGCGTCCGCATCGGCGCCGACAGATCCAAACCGTAATGCATCGCGGCCTGACCGAGGAACGGATCGGAACGAGCCCCGAAGCCACTCATCAGCGTGAAGGAATCCAGAGGCGGGAACAAGGGGATGGACCGCAGCACGCCGTGGATCTTGTCGAGTCGGCGGAGCTGCGTTCCGAGCGAGAACGACATCGCGTCGAGGTTGGTCGTGGCGTCCGAGCTGGGCGCCACGTCGCGGAACAGCGGCACGAACGGACCGCCCTGCCCGCCCAACTTGGCGGCACCGGCTCGCGGCGCCGGCGGGTCCTTCGGCAGGAGGGTGTCGAGGTTGAGGCCGGTACGGCTGACGATCTTCTGCACCTCGGCGATATCGGCCCGGGTCCGGTCGTTCAGCTTGATCATCACCTCGCGGTGGACGCGCTGGATCTCGGTGATGCGGGCTTCGAGGTCGCGGACCCTCACCTGGGAGATCTGCCCGTCTTCCTGCATGCGGTCGCGCTGGTGGGAGGCCAGCTGGAGATCGTTCCGGGTCGAGTCGAGCTGGGCTTCGACCTGGGCGGTCCGTGCCAGCGAGACCTTGAGCTCGTTTTGGAGCTGGGACATGCGGCGCGACATGGCGGAGCGCTGGGCGGCGATCTCCTCTTTCTCGGCCTCGATCGAGGCGAGCTGGCCGCGAAGCCCGGAGATGTGCTTCTCCAGCGAGCCGTTCTCGCCCCACATGCTGCGGACCGTCTGCTCGAGCTCGGACATCTTCTCGGCGACGGCCTGACGGGTCTGGGCGACCTTGGTGCGCTCGGCCTCCGACTGGCGGCGCTGGGTCTCGGTCACCTTCAGGTCGGCCCGGAGGTTCTCGTTCTGGTCGAACAGGCGCCGGAGAGGGCCCTGCTTCGATTCCAGGTCCCGGGTGATGGCCATGACGGCGAGCTGGTGGTTCGCCATCTGGTTCAGGAGGTCGCGATAGGCGTCGTGGGCCTGGTCGAGGGCGGCGGTGCGGGTATCCAGCACCCGGTTGATCTCGAAATAGCTGGTCGAGGCGAAGCTGAGCCAGCCCGTGGTCACGGCCCAGACGCCGAGCGCGATGAACTGAAATCGCCGCGAGACGCGCAGCAACTTGGTGGAGTGATCGCTTCTGAGGATGATTTCCCGGTCTACGATCCAGCGGCCAGGAAGGGCCGCAAGGCGCTGATACCAGGGACGCGGGCTGTGGAAGGTGTCCACCTGCAGGCCTGCTCCTCGTCGGGTTGCTTCGTCGGAGAGCGGCTTGGCCCCGGCGAACGGCCCCGACCCCTTAGGTCGACGCCCCCCTTCGTCCGCGACAGTTCCGTCCCCCAAGTTGCCCGTTCCGGGTCTGCTTGGGGAGGCACCCTAACCTCGTCCCTTCCGGCGTGCAACCCTGAAGGCGGCGGCGAATCTGCTATCTTGCACACATGGATCAGGGCACAGAACCCCGGCTGGAAGATTACCAGGCGATGGCCAAGGCATTGATTCATTGGTTCGATATGGCCGAGACCGCCGACCTGCTGAAAGAGGTCGGCATCCTTCCGAAATCCCGCGAGAAGATCGACAAGGGCTATGACCGCCGGGCCCAGGCCTTCGCCAAGCACGCGCTTCCGGCCCAGATCGTCCGGCTCAAATCCGATGCTCCGATGGCCTCCCTCCATATCTTCTCCGAGATCTACGACAACGGCTTCCTCAGGGCCGATCCCTGGCGCTGGTGGTTCGCCTGGATTGCGCTCGAGCTGATCGCCGAGACCGGGCCCGATCCCACCGGCCGCCACATCAAGACATTCCTCAAGGACAGCGAAACCCATCCGCTGACCGACGAGAGCGCCGCCCGCTGGCTCGCCTGCAACCCCCTCAGGGTGCGCTACTGGAGCCGCGGGATCGAGCGCGACATCGTGCTCGCCCAGACCCACCACGCCTCGGATACGGCCAACGCCGCGGTCAAGGCCGAGCACCACCTGGCGCTGGCCCTGCGGAAGCCGATCGAGGTCTTGAAGGACGCCCTGCTGGAGGAGGCGGCCGAGGTCGCCGGGGCCCTGACCATGCGGATCGAAGAGCGGGTGCGCCGGAACTTTAAGAGCCAGATGCCCCTCCGGGCCTGAGCCCTACTCGAAGCGGAGCGCCTCGATCGGATCGAGGCGAGAGGCCTTCTTCGCCGGGTAGAAGCCGAAGAAAACGCCGACCGCGCCCGAAAAGAGGAAGGCGACGACGATCGCCCAGGGCTGTATCAGCGTCGGCCAGCCGGCGAAGGCCGCGATCGCGATCGATCCGCCGACGCCGAGCACGATGCCGACGGTGCCCCCGATCAACGACAAAGTCACCGCCTCCACCAGGAACTGGACCAGGATGTCCCGACCGCGGGCTCCCACCGCCATCCTGAGCCCGATCTCGCGGGTGCGTTCGGTCACGCTCACCAGCATGATGTTCATGATGCCGATGCCGCCGACGATCAGCGACACCGAGGCGACGGCGGCCAGCAGCAGCGACAGGATGCGGGAGGAGGCCTCGCGGGTCTCCATGATGTCGGCGAGGTTCCGGATGTTGACGTCGTCCTCGTCCCTCGCCTGCAGCTTGTGGCGCTGGCGGAGCAGGTCGCGGATCTGCTCCTCCGCATCCTTCATCGACTCCCCTTCCACCACCTTGACCATGACCGAGCCGACCGCCCGCGCCCGCGTGCCGCTGAAGCCCAGGAGGCGGCGCTTGGCGGTGGTCATCGGGGTCAGGAGGACGTCGTCCTGGTCGGCGCCCTGGGTCGATTGGCCCTTCTTGTCGAGGACGCCGATGATGGTGAAAGGCACGTGCCGGACCCGGATCACCTGCCCGATCGGGTCGGTGTCGCCGAACAGCTTCTCGGCCACCGTCCTGCCGACGAGCGTCACCTTGGCCGCGGCCGACATCTCTTCCGGGGTGAACAGCCGCCCCTCGGTGATGTCCCATTCGCGGGCGGTCAGGTAGTCGAGGGTGACGCCGAGCGCCCAGCTCGACCAGTTCTGATTGCCGAACACCACCTGGACCTGGCCGCGGACGATCGGCGCCGCCACCTCGATGATCGGCAGCTCGCGGGCGATCGCCGCCGCGTCCTCCTCGGTGAGCGTCGGCCGCGTGCCGGTGCCGAGCCGGGCCCCGCCCGAGGTCACCGCCCCCGGCAGCAGGATGATCAGGTTGGCGCCGAGGCTGCGGATCTGCTCGGCCACCCGCTGATGCGCGCCGGAGCCGATCGAGACCATGACGATCACCGCGCCGACGCCGATGATGATGCCGAGCATGGTGAGCGCGCTGCGGAGCGCATTGACCCGGAGCGCCTTCAGCGCCACCAGCAGGCTGTCGAGGGAGAAGGCCCCTTTCGGCGCGGCCGCACGGAAAGCGCCGGCCTGGGCGGCGACGGGCTCGGCGAGGATCGCGGTCATGCGGCCACCGCCTGGCGCGGGTGCGGGTTGGTGCGGTCGGCGACCAGCTTGCCGTCGTGGAACTGCAGGACCCGCCCGGCATGGTCGGCGACGCCCTCCTCGTGGGTGACCACGACGATGGTCAGGCCCTGGCGGTTGAGCGACTGGAACAGCGCCAGGATCTCCTCCGAGGTGCGGCTGTCGAGCGCTCCGGTCGGCTCGTCGGCGAGCAGCAGGATCGGGCGGTTGACCAGGGCCCGGGCGATCGCGACCCGCTGCTGCTGGCCGCCGGAGAGCTGGGCCGGATGGTGGTGGGCGCGCTCGCCGAGGCCGACCTGGGCCAGGGCCTCGGCGGCGCGGCGATGGCGCTCGGCGCGGCGGACGACGCTGTAGATCAGCGGCAGCTCGACATTCTCCTGCGCGGTGGTCCGCGGCAGCAGGTTGAATTGCTGGAAGACGAAGCCGATCCGCCGGTTGCGGATGGCGGCGAGCTGGTCGCGGTCGAGGCCGGCGACATCGGTGCCGGCAAGCCGGTAGCTGCCCATGGTCGGGCTGTCGAGGCAGCCGATTAGGTTCATCAGCGTCGATTTGCCGGAGCCGGAGGGGCCCATGACGGCGACGAACTCGCCTTCGCGGATGGTGAAGCTGACACCGTCGAGGGCGCGCACGAGGTGGCCGCCCATCTCGTAGTGCCGGCCGAGTCCGTCCGCCTCGATGACGCCGGCACCCTCAGGCATGGCCTGGAACCGCCATCAAAGACCCCACCGCGGACCGGTCGCGCCGCGGGCGGCCTTGTTCGAGTGCCCGACGACGACCTCCTGCCCGGGTTTGAGCTCGCCGCCGACGACTTCGGTGAAGCTGCCGTCGCCGATGCCGACACGGACCGCGACCGATTGCGGACGGCCGTCCGGGCCGATCGTCCAGACCCGGCCCGGCCGGCTCTCGGCGGCTTCGGCGCGGTGAAGCTGTGCCTCGTAGGCCGCCCGCTGCTCGGGCGTCAGGACTGCGGCGACGCGCTGGCGGACCTCGGCGATCGCCCGCTGGCGCAACCGGGCGACGTCCTCGCCGCCACCAGGAGCCGCAGCACCGCCCTCCCCGGCGCCTCCGCCCTGCGGGCGGCGGGCTGCCTGAGCGCGCTGGCGCGACTCCTCGAATATCTGCTTGATCTCGGCCGCCTGCTCGGTGGTGAGCTTGAGCTGGGCGGTAAGCCGTTGGGTCAGGACCTCGGGCGACGGCAAGCCGCCGCCCTGGCCGCCACCCTGGCCTGAAGCGCCGGCGGGCTCGCCGGTCTCGGCTGCGACTCCGGGCGGGCGATAGCGCAGCGCCGCATTCGGCACCTTGAGCGCCCGCGGCCTTTCGGCGGTGACGATCCGCACCGTCGCGGTCATCCCCGGGAGCAGGCGGAGGTCGGGGTTGGCCGCCGAGATCACGGCGACATAGGTGACGACGTTCGAGATCACCTGCGGGCCCTTCCGGACCAACTTCACCTGCCCCTCGAAGGTCCGGCCGGCAAAGGCATCGACGGTGAAGCCGGCGCGCTGGCCCGCGATGATCCGGCCGACATCGGCCTCATCGACGTTGGCATAGACCTCCATGTCCTTGAGATCCTGGGCCATTTGGAACAGGACCGGGGCCGAGAGGCTGACCGCGACGGTCTGGCCGCGCTCGATGTTGCGCTGGATGACGACGCCGGTGACGGGCGCCCGGATCACGGTCCGGTCGAGGTCGATCTGGGCCTGGGCCAGCGTCGCCTCGCGCATGCGCACCGTCGCCTCCGCGGTCGCGATCCCGGCCTCGGCCGAGGCGATCGACGCCCGCTGCGCCAGTTCCTGGGCACGGGCAGCGCGCAACGCGGCATCGCCGGCATCGGCATCGCTGATCGCTTTCTCGGTATCGCGCTGGGAATAGACGCCGCGGCCGGAAAGCGAGGTCTTCCGCTCCTTGTCGCGGGCGGCTTCCTGGGCCAGGACGTTGGCGCGCTGGGTATTCGCTTCCGCCACCGCCAGGGCGGCCTTGACGTTGCCGAGCTCAGCCCGCGCCCGGGTCAGGGAGGCGCGCGCGACGTCGAGCTCGGCGCGGCTTTGCTGGAGCCGGGCCTCGAAGGATTGCGGGTCGATCAGCGCGAGCGGGTCGTCTTTCTTAACTTCCGTATTGAAGTCGGCGTACAACTCTTTGATTTGTCCGGATAGTTGCGAGCTGACGGGCAGCGTGGTCACGGCCGCGAGGGTGCCGGAGGCGGAGATTGCGGCGACGATCTCGCCTTCGTCGACCTTCTGGGTCCGGAAGGTCGGGAGAGAGCCCTGACCGGGGCTGCCGAAGTAGATGCCGACGCCGACACCGAGCACCACAAGCACAGCCAAGCCGAACAGGAGCCGCTTCATGATCTCGATCCTATCGCATCGCAGGTGGTACGCCGATGAGTTCCGTTTTCCTGTCCCGATACCGGCGATGGTTGGCTATCCTTGCTATTAGACCGTCATACTCGCACCGCCTTAAGGTGGCGACGGCAGAGAAATCCGGTTGAAATTTCGTAGTATTTTCAGCGTGTTGAGCCGTTTTATCCGACTGCTTTTAACTTGCTTGCGCGGTGATCGCCGTGGATGCTGCAAACCGCGCCCGCGTGGACAGCATCGCTCCGCATGACCGGCACCTACAATCCCTGGCTCGTCGCCCTCTCCTACGTCGCCGCGGTCGTTGCCTCCTATGTCGCCCTGACGCTGGCTCAGCGGGTCACCGAAGCCTCCGGCAGGGCCGAGCGCTACTGGCTGACCGGCAGCGCCTTCGCCATGGGGACCGGCATCTGGTCGATGCACGTCATCGGCATGCTCGCTTTCAGCCTGGGCATGCCGATGTCCTACGACTTCCCGATCACGCTGCTTTCCCACCTGATCGCCATCGTCGTTTCCGGCTTTGCGCTTCATACGGTCAGCCGAAAGACGCAGACGCCGGGACGGCTGGTGATCGCCGCCGGGGTCATGGGCATCGGCATCGCCGCCATGCACTACACCGGCATGGCAGCGATGGAGGTGGATCCGCCGATCACCTACGACCCGACCCTGTTCGCGGCTTCGATCGTCGTCGCCATCCTTGCCTCCCTGGCCGCGCTCTGGATCGCCTTCCGGCTGCGCGCCGGCTCCACAACCCGCGCCTTCCTGACGCGCGGCGGAGCGGCTCTGGTCATGGGCCTCGCCATCTGCGGCATGCACTACGCCGGCATGGCTGCGGCGATCTTCGAGACACATACCCTGCACTCGGCCGGCCAGACCGGGGTCGACAGCTTCTGGCTGGTCGGCCTGGTCGGTGTCGCCACATTCCTCCTCCTCGCCGGCATCATGATCGTCTCCGAACTCGACGCACGTGCGGCGGAGCGGGCCTCCGCGCTGGTCGAGCTGGTGCTCAAGATCAACGAGGACGTCGAGCGCCGCATCACCGAGCGGACCGAGAGCCTCACCCTCGCCAACAAGGTCTTGAGCCAGGAGATCGCCGAACGCGAGCGTTCGCAGGCGGCGCTGACCGAGAGCGAGCTGCGCAAGAGCGCCATCCTGCAGACGGCCCTCGACTGCGTCGTCTCGATGGATCACGAGGGCCGGATCGTCGACTTCAACACCATGGCCGAACGGACCTTCGGCTTCACCGCCCAGGAGATCAAAGGCCGCCTCCTCTCCGAGGTGATCGTTCCTCCGGATTTCCGGTCGGCGCACCAAGCCGGTCTGGAGCGCTACCTCCGGACCCGCCAGTCCGACCTGCTCGGCAAGCGGATCGAGGTGCCCGTGCTCCGGCGTGACGGAACGACGATCCCGAGCGAGATCGCTATCGCCTCGGTCGAAATCGCCGGCAACCCGTTCTTCGTCGCCACGTTTCGCGACATCGCCGAGCGCAAGGCAACCGAGCGCGAGCTGCGCGAGGCGAAGGAGACGGCCGAGGCTGCGAGCCAGTCGAAGTCGCAGTTTCTCGCCATCATGAGCCACGAGATCCGGACACCGATGAACGGCATCCTCGGCATGGCCCGGCTGATGCTCGACACCCGGCTCGACGACCGCCAGCGCGACAACGTCGTCACCATGGTCGAGTCGGCCGAGGCGCTGCTGACGGTCCTCAACGACATCCTGGACTTCACCAAGCTCGAAGCCGGTAAGCTGGCGCTCGTCGACCGCGACTTCGACCTTCCGGGCCTGATCGAGAGCGTCGCGTCCCTTCAGGGTTCGCGGGCCCGGGCGAAGGGCCTGGAGCTGAACGCCAACGTCGCTCCGGACCTGCCCCGCTACTTCCGCGCCGACGCCGACCGCCTGAGGCAGGTGCTGTCCAATCTCGTCGGCAACGCCATCACCTTCACCGAAACGGGCGCGATCTCCATCGACGTCCATCGGCTGTCCGAGATCGGTGACACCTTCTGGATTCACGTCACCGTCTCCGACACCGGCATCGGCATCGCTCCGGAAGTGCAGCGGAAGCTGTTCAGCGACTTCACCCAGGCCGACGCCACGATCGCGCGCCGTTTCGGCGGAACCGGCCTCGGGCTTTCGATCTCCAAACGTCTGATCGACCAGATGGGCGGCCGCATCGGGCTCGAGAGCCAGCAGAACCGGGGCAGCGTCTTCTGGTTCGAGGTGCCGCTGAAGCGGGGCGAGGCGCCGGCGGAGTCGAAGCAGCCGGCGGCCGCCTCGGTCGGGCCGATCCGCATCCTCCTGGCCGAGGACAACGTGATCAATCAGAAGGTGGTGACCGGGATCCTCCGGAACCACGGTCACCAGGTCGACGTGGTCGAGAACGGCGCTCTCGCGGTCGAAGCCGTCAAGGCATCGGCCTACGATCTGGTCCTCATGGACGTGCACATGCCAATCATGGACGGCATCCTGGCGACACGCATGATCCGCTCCTTCGCCGGCGATCGTGCCAATGTGCCGATCGTCGCCGTCAGCGCCGGCGCCATGGAGGCGGAGGTCCAGGCCTGCCTCGCCGCCGGCATGACCGACTTCGTGGTCAAGCCGGTCCATCCTCGGACATTGTTCGACACGCTTGCCCGCGTGCTCCGCAGCCGCGCGTCGTCCGTCGACGGCGTTCCCACGCCCCCTGCCCGGCCAGCCGTGGCGATGCCGGTGGCAAGCGAGGAGGCCGGGCTCGACGACGTCATCCTCGATGCGCTCGCCGAACAGCTCGGCGATGGCGCGCTCGCCGAGCTCGCGGAGGACTTCGACCGCAACGCCGAGCGCCTCATCGCCAGCATGGAAATCGCCCGCCGGGCCAACGACGCCTCTGCCTGGCGCTTGGCGGCGCACTCGCTGAAGGGAGCGGCGGCCAGCCTCGGCCTGAGGCGCGTGGTCTCGACGGCGCGCGAGATCGAGATGGCGGCCGCCGACGGCCGGATGGCGGAGGCGACGCCGCTGACCGCGGCGCTTCCCGAGACGATCAGCGCCGACCGGGCCATCCTCGACATCCGCCTCGCCCGGACATGATCGAGAACGAGTTCGCGGAATTCGTCGAGCATTGCTTCGAGCCGACCGCGCTTTCGGTGCTGCTGGTCGAGGACGACCCCTTCGCCCTCGGACTCGAGCGCCGGATCCTGGAGCGGCTGGGTATCCGCAACGTCATCACCGCCGGAGACGGCGAGGAGGCGCTCGCCTTTCTCCGCACCGGGCTGCTGCATTTCGACGTCATCATGTCGGATCTCCGCATGCCGAACCTCGACGGCATCGAGCTGCTGAAGAAGGTCAGGGACGGCTGGCCCGAGATCCCCTTCCTGATGCTGACCGCCGATCGTACCGAGACCTCGGTGCTCTCCGCCCAGGGCCTCGGCGTCGATGCCTACATCGCCAAGCCGTTTTCGCCGTCGCAGCTGCTGAAGACGCTGCGCACGATCTTCGAGCGTCGCGATCCGACCGGGCTCATGGTGTGGCAGCGCTCGGAGGAATTCCGGACGCTTCATGTCGACGGGCACGCGGACATCGCACGGCTCTACGAGCTGTGGGACGAGCGCCGGCGCGGGCGGTCGATGCCGATGGCGGGAGACCTCCTGCCGATCGAGGCGCCGCCGCTTGCGGTCCTCCTGCACAACCTGATCCTGGTGGAGATGGGCGAGGCCGGCCGGGTGCGTTTTCTCGCCGCCGGCTCCGAAGTCGAGCGCGCCGTCGGCCTTGCCCTCGAAGGCCGCTTCCTCAACGAGCAGCCGGCGTGGTTCCGTCGGCATACCGAGGCCGGGATCCGTGTCATGCTCCGGCACCGGCGGCCCAATTTCCAGACCGTGAAGACGATCCAGGACTTCCGTATCCTGAATCTGCAACGCCTCTTCCTGCCCCTCTCCGACACCGCCCATGCGGTCACCCACGCCGTGGGCGTCGTCGTCCGGCTCTAGGCACGGCCCCGGCGATTGTCGCCGCCGGGTGAACGGCGATCTCCGTCACCGGGGCTGGCGGCCGACGACCGCGAGGGCCATCTTCCCCTGACGCGAGAAGGAACCGCCATGACCGCACTCAAGACCGACATCCCTGACCTTCGCCGGGCGATCGCCGTGATCTCCGGCCAGCCGACCAGCGACGGCGCGGGCGTCAAGCTGACGCGCGTCATCGGCCAGCCCGCCCTGCCCGACCTCGATCCCTTCCTGATGCTGGACGAGTTCCGCTCCGACGACGCCAGGGACTACATCGCCGGATTTCCCGACCATCCGCATCGCGGCTTCGAGACCGTCACCTACATGCTGGCGGGGCGCATGCGCCATGGCGACAACAAGGGCCATACCGGCCTGCTTCGCCCCGGCAGCGTGCAGTGGATGACCGCTGGCCGCGGCATCGTGCATTCGGAGCTGCCGGAGCAGGAGGACGGCCTGATGTGGGGCTTCCAGCTCTGGGTCAACCTGCCCGCCCGGGACAAGATGACGGAGCCGCGCTACCAGGAGATCGCGCCGGAGGAGATCCCGGAGGTGGAGCCCGGCGACGGCAGCCGGGTCAGGGTCATCGCCGGCAGCATCGGCGGCGTCTCAGGCCCGATCGCGGGCATCGCCACCGATCCGACCTACCTCGATGTGAGCCTGCCGGCGGGCGGACGCTTCGTCCATGCGCTGCCCCAAGCTCACAATGCCTTCGTCTATGTCTTCGAGGGCGCCGCCCGGATCGGCGGGCAGCCGATCGGGCGCGGCCGGATCGCGGTCTTGAGCCGGGGCGAGCGCCTGGAGATCGAGGCAACCGACGGACCGGCGCGCTTCATCCTGGTCGCCGGCAAGCCGCTGGAGGAGCCGGTGGTCAAATACGGCCCGTTCGTCATGAACACGCCGGAGGAGATCCACCAGGCGATCGCCGACTTCCAGGCCGGGCGGTTCTAGCCGCCCGCGGGTCGCCGCAAGGACTAGCGGCCGAGGTAGAGCGAGTCGGCGTACATGCCGCCGCTGACGGCACCGAGCAGGCGCATCGCTCCGCGCAGCAATCCGAAGCCGCCGCCCGCCCCCGGGCCGGCCATCGCTCCGCCACCGGCCATCGCTCCGGCACCGGCCATCGCGCCCGCCTCGGCGCCGGTGACCGACGCCAGGACCGGGATGATCAGTCCATCGGTGACGATCGCCGCGACGATGGCGCCGCCGACGATACCTGCGGTGATCGCCATGGCGCGGTAGCCGTCGAAGGAAGATGTGGAAGCCGGCATCGACAGCGTCTGCGCCCGTGCCGTCAGCGGGGCCACAAGCATGAAGGCCGCGATCAGGCCGGCGCGAATGAGGGTCTTGATGATCATGAATGGTCCTCCCTTGCCTGCACTATAGCCGATCCGGCCAGCCGGCGTATGCATCAAGGGGGCCTGGGTCGCGAATCGCCCGACGCGTCCCGGGCGACGACCGCGACGGGCCGTCACCCGGGACGTTCGAGTGGGTCTCGAATCGTCTAGTAGTCCATGTCGCCCATGCCGCCCATACCGCCCGGCATCGCCGGCGGGCCGTTCTTCTCCGGCTTGTCGGCGATCATCGCCTCGACGGTGACCAGCAGGCCGGCGATCGAGGCCGCGCCCTGCAGCGCCAGCCGCACGACCTTGGTCGGGTCGATGATCCCTGCCTTCACCATGTCGACGTACTTGCCGCTCTGGGCATCGAAGCCGTGGGTGGGATCTCCCTTCTCCAGCAGCTTGCCGACGATGATCGCGCTGTCGGCTCCTGCGTTCGAAAGGATCTGCCGTGCCGGCGCCTGCAGCGCCCGACGGATGATGTCGATCCCGACCTTCTGGTCGTCGTTGTCGGGCTTCAGCTTGGAGAGCGCCTTGGTGGCGTAGAGGAGCGTGACGCCGCCACCGGCGACCACTCCTTCCTCGACCGCCGCCCGGGTCGCATGCATCGCGTCGTCGACGCGATCCTTCCGCTCCTTGACCTCGATCTCGGTCGAGCCGCCGACGCGGATGACGGCGACGCCGCCCGAGAGCTTCGCCAAGCGCTCCTGCAGCTTCTCCTTGTCGTAGTCCGAGCTGGTCTCCTCGACCTGGGCGCGGAGCTGCGTGACGCGGGCTTCGATGTCCTTCTTCTTGCCGGCACCGCCGATGATGGTGGTGTTGTCCTTGTCGATCCGCACCTTCTTCGTCTGGCCCAGCATGTTGAGCGTGACATTCTCGAGCTTGATGCCGAGATCCTCGCTGATCACCTGGCCGCTGGTCAGGATGGCGATGTCCTCAAGCATCGCCTTCCGGCGATCGCCGAAGCCGGGCGCCTTCACCGCCGCGACCTTGAGGCCGCCGCGGAGCTTGTTGACGACGAGCGTCGCCAGGGCCTCGCCCTCGATCTCCTCGGCGATGATCAGCAGCGGCCGGGCCGACTGCACCACGGCCTCGAGGAGGGGTAGCACGGCCTGGAGGCCGGACAGCTTCTTCTCGAAGAGAAGGATGTAGGGGTTCTCGAGCTCGCAGATCATCTTCTCGGCATTGGTCACGAAGTAGGGCGAGAGATAGCCCCGGTCGAACTGCATGCCTTCGACGACATCCAGCTCGGTGTCCAGGCTCTTCGCCTCCTCGATGGAGATGACGCCCTCGTTGCCGACCTTCTGCATCGCCTTGGCGATCATCTCGCCGATCTCGCGGTCGTCGTTGGCTGAGATGGTGCCGACCTGGGCGATCTCGGCGTTGGTCGAGACCTTGCGCGAGACCTTCTGGATCTCGTGAACGACCGCCTCGACGGCCATGTCGATGCCGCGCTTCAGGTCCATCGGGTTCATGCCGGCGGCGACCGCCTTGGTGCCCTCCCGCACGATCGCCTGAGCCAGCACGGTCGCGGTGGTGGTGCCGTCGCCGGCGGAGTCGCTGGTCCGGGAGGCGACCTCCTTCACCATCTGGGCGCCCATGTTCTCGAACTTGTCGGAAAGCTCGATCTCCTTGGCGACAGTGACGCCGTCCTTGGTGATGCGGGGGGCGCCGTAGGACTTGGAGAGGACGACGTTGCGGCCCTTGGGGCCGAGGGTCACCTTCACCGCGTTGGCGAGGATGTCGACGCCGCGCAACAGCCGGTCGCGCGCATCGACGTTAAATTTGACGTCTTTAGCAGCCATGGTTGGTCTCCCGCGTGTTAGGCGGCCTTCTTCTTCGCTGTTGCGTGATCGAGGATTCCCATGATGTCGGATTCCTTCATCACCATGAGGTCCTCGCCATCGAGCTTGATCTCGGTTCCGGACCACTTGCCGAACAGCACGCGGTCGCCGGCCTTGACGTCGAGCGGCACCAGCTTGCCCATCTCGTCACGCGCTCCTGGGCCGGCGGCGACGACTTCGCCTTCCATCGGCTTTTCCTGCGCGGTGTCGGGAATGATGATGCCGCCGGAGGTCTTTCCCTCGGGCTCGATGCGGCGAACCAGGACACGGTCCTGCAGCGGACGAAATTTCATTGAATGGTCTCCAGGACCGTCGTTTCGGGGTGGTTGGCACTCTCACGCGGAGAGTGCCAATATGATTAGCATCAAATGGTGGGGGAGCGATACCAATACAATGGAAATGGATGATAAATAAATCCGCAGCCCATTAAATTCCGAGGGTATTCCCGATCGTCAAGACGATCGCGGGAACAAATATTTCGAGGCGGCTTTTCAGGCTGCGTCTAAATCATGATCAGGCTGCGTCTAAATCATGATGAAGGCGAGCGCCCCCTTGCTGTCCGTGCTCACGACCACGGCGGCGAAGTCCCGGGGAACGGGAACCGCCTCCCCGGCCTTGCGGCGCCCGGCGAGGTGGAGGTCGAGCGCCTTCCGCGCCGCCCGCATCGCCTCGTCGACCGTTGTGCCGCTGCTGGCGCAGCCGGGCAGGTCCGGGAACGAGACGCGATAGCCACCCTGCTTTCTGTGAACGACGGCGACGTAGCGACGCATTCGGCTTCCCCGATTGTGTTGAGATTTTAATATGCAATCAATGACAGTGCCGACATGGGCGCTACTACGAGAATACAAAATACGTCTAAATTGCCGGATGAGTTTCCGATCGGACTGCCCGCCATTTTGGGGTCTGGAGTTCGAGCACGCTCAGGGCCCGGCCTTCGGCGACTACTGGTATTCGCTGCCGAAGCACGACCTCATTCCCTCGCGCACCGAGTTCGATCCCGGCCTGCAGGGGCCGATCCTCTCGACCTACATCATCCACGAGCTGGTCTCGCCGGAGATGATCCGTATCCGCCTCGCCGGCACCAAGATGCGCGAGGGCTTCGGCATGGACCCAACCGGACGCAACTACCTCGACTTCGTCGAGCCGACGCGCCGGCCGAAGGCATCCCGCGCCATTTTCCTGGTCTGCGAGCAGCCCTGCGGCATGCTGGTCAAGCTCAAGTCGAAGACCAGGACCGGGCTCATGTACATGAACGAGACCTTCGCGCTGCCGATGCGCGACAATGACGGCCGCGCGCGTCTGGTCTATTACCAGTCGAACTCGGCCCCGCTGGACGAATACCGCGACGCCAGCACCGACCAGCTGGTCGAGCTGGACGCCGCCAAGCGCATCTTCATCGACATCGGCGCCGGCATTCCGAAATTCAAGGACTGAGCACGGGTACGGAGGTCAGGATGAAGCGCCTTTATGCCGGCGGCTTGGTGTTCGACGGGACGAACCCGCCGATCGAGGGGCAGGCGGTGATGGTCGACGGCGGCCGCATCGTCCGGGTCGCGCCGGCTGCGGAGTTCGCCGGTTTCGCCGGCACGCGCGTCGACACCGCCGGTCAGACGCTGATGCCCGGCCTGATCGACTGCCATGTTCACTTCATCTTCGGCGGCGAGGCCAATCTGCTGGCGACGTTCCGCGCGACCAAGCCTTCGGAGACGGTCGTGCGCGCGCTCGAGCTGGCCCAGGCGACGCTTCGGGGCGGCGTCACCTCGGTTCGCGACCTCGGCGGCAGCGACTACGTTGAGTTCGCGGTGCGCGATGCCTGCAACTCCGGCCGGCAGCTCGGCCCCACCATCCTCTGCGCCGGCAAGGTCATCTGCATGACCGGCGGCCATGGCTGGTTGATCGGGCGAGAGGCGGACGGCCCGCAGGACGTGGTCAAGGCGGTGCGCGAAAACGTCAAGGCCGGCGCCGATCTGATCAAGTTCATCGCCACCGGCGGCGTCACCACGCCCAATGTCGATCCGATGCTGGCCCAGCTGAGCGCCGAGGAGCTCGCCGCCGGCGTCGCCGAGGCCAGGCGCTTCGGGCGCAAGAGCGCCTCCCACGCGCAAGGCTCGTCCGGTATCCGCAATGCCGTGGATGCCGGCGTCGCCTCGATCGAGCACGGCTTCCAGCTGACCGACGAGCTGATCGCCGACATGACGGCTCGCGGCGTCTACCTGGTGCCGACGCTGGTGGCGATGGAGCGGGTGATGTCCGATCCCCGCGGCATTCCGGCCTATCTGGTCGACAAGACCCGTCGCTTCTACGACATGCACAGGGACTCGGTGCTGCGCTTCTACCGCGCCGGCGGCCCGATCGCCTTCGGCACCGACGCCGGCACCACCTTCAACTACCATGGCGAGAACGTGCAGGAGCTGAAGCTGATGGTCGATCTCGGCATCGCACCGATCGACGCGCTCCGCTCCGCCACCCGCAATGCCGCCGATCTCGTCGGATTCACCGACCGTGGCCGCATCGCCGAGGGCTGCTGGGCCGATCTCCTGGTCGTCCAGGGCAATCCGGCCGAGGACATCGCCGCGATCTCCGATCGCGCCAGTCACCGCTTGGTGTTGAAGGCGGGCATCGACGTGCACGCGACGCTGGGGCCGGTGCTGGCGCCGTCGGCGCCCCGCTTCCCCGAATTGGTCGCGCCTGCGTTCTGAAGACGGGGCGCGGCGCGGAAGCGACGCCGCGCCCTTCCCTCGCTTCAGCTCTTGTCGAGGTTCCAGTAGACGAACAGCGGCGCCTTCAAGAGGCCGGTCACGTTCTTGCGGTGCGGCCAGGGCTGCACGTATTCGCCGAGCGGGATGAATGGCAGCACCTCCCACAGGCGCTTGTGCAGCGCCTCCACCAGCTCCTTCTGCTTCTCAGGATCGGTCTCGCGAATGAACTTCTGGCGGATGCCCTCGGCCGTCGGGTCGCAGGCCCAGCCGAACCAGCTCTTGTCGCAGGTGGTGACCGTCGGCAGGCTGGTCAGCGGCGAGGCGCCGGTGGTGCCGCCGAATGTCGTATGGAAGATGTGCCAGCCGCCTTCCGCGGGCTTGTCCTTCTTGGCGCGCGTGGTGACGACGTTCCCCCAGTCGCTGAGCTTGAGCTCGACGTTCATTCCGATCTTCTTCAGGTTCTCGGCCGTCACCAGGGTCAGCGCGTTCAGCGTCGGGATGTCGGAGGCGCCGATTAGCACGACTTTCTCGCCGTTGTATCCGGCCTCCTTGAGCAGCAGTTTCGCCTTCTCGATATCCTGCTTGCGATAGGCGTCCGAGCCCGCCTCGGTCGCATACGGGCCGCGGCACATGTACATGCCGAAGCACACCTTCCAGAACCGCTCGTCGCCATAGGCAGCCTGGGCATAGGTGCGCTGGTCGACCATCAGCGCCAGGGCCTGGCGCGCCTTCGGGTTGTCGAAGGGCGGATGCAGGAAGTTCGGCCGCAAGCCGCCATAGCCCGGCAGCAGCTGGACCTCGCCCAGGACTACGTCCGGATTCTTCTCGATCACGCCCAAAAGATCCATCGAGGGCTGGTCGAGGATGTCGACCTCGCCGGCATTCAGCGCGGCAAAGGCGGTCGCGGCATCGGGAATGACCTTGTATTCGATGCGGTCGACCTTGACGACCTTGCCGCCGGCAAGCCCGTTCGGTGGCTCGCTACGCGGCACGTAGTCGGTGTTCTTGGCATAGACGATCTTGGCGCCGGGAACCCATTCCTCCTTGACGAACTTGAAGGGGCCGGAGCCGATCGACTCGGTGATCGGCGTGTTCGGGTCGATCAGCGCCTCCTTCTCGCGGTAGATGCCGCCATAGACGCTGTTGCCGCCGCCGAGCGTGTAGAGCGTCGGGCCGAAGGGCTCCTTCATCTTGAGGGTGAAGGTCTTGTCGTCGACCGCCTGCACGCCGGCGACGAACTCATTCAGGCTCCGCCCGAGCAGCTCGCGCGCCATCATCCGCTTCAGCGAGGCGACCACGTCCTTGGTGGTCACCGGCGTGCCGTCATGGAACTTGAGCCCGGGCCTGAGCGTGAAGGTATAGGTCAGCTTGTCGGCCGAGAGCGTATAGGTCTCGACCATCTGCGGCCTGGCATCGAGCTTCTCGTTCCAGTTGAACAGGGAGTCGTAGACCGCCGCCATGTGCTGGCCGGTGATGGTGGCGGTGGTCTGGTGGCCGTCGACGACCTTGAGGTCGGCGTGCGGAACGACGCGGATCACCTTCTGCGCCAACGCCGGCGACGCGGCCAGCGCGAGTGCTGCCGCCAGAACGGGTATGCGTGATCTCATGACGCCGATCTCTCCTCGGTTGCCTCTCCGTTGGAGATCGCCAGCTCCCGGGGAGCGTCACGCCCCGGTCAAGGAGGGGCGTCCACCCTCTTGTCGTTGCCCTTGGAGCCGCGACCGTCGCCTCGTCGGGCGACCGAAAGATCAGGCGACGGCGGCCGGCCCCTTGTCAATGGGACGGCAGCCGTCAGCCGTGCGGTCGGACCGGCACGAGGGAGATCGCCACCAGAATGAAGGCGAGCATGCCGACCGCTTCAAGGCGACAGGACCGTAAGGCTCCGACTTCCTCCGTGTCCTACAGAACGCTCGGCAGCCAGAGGGCGATCTGCGGGAAGAACAGCACGAGCAGCAGCCCGATCGCCTGCAGGATCATGAACGGCCAGACGCTGGAGAAGATGACGTCGAGCGTGATCTCAGGTGGCGCGACACTCTTCAGGTAGAAGGCGGCCGGCCCGAACGGCGGCGACAGATACGAACTCTGCATGTTCATGCAGAACAGGATGCCGAACCAGACCGGGTCGTAGCCGAGGTCTTTGATGACCGGCACGAAGATCGGCATGGTCAGCAGAAGGATGCCGATCCAGTCCATGAAGCAGCCGAGGATCCACAGCGCCACCATCATGATGATGATGATGACGATCGGCTCGAACGGCAGGCCGGAAAACAGGCCGCGCATGTAGGTGGTGCCGCCCATGACGTTGTAGATGCCGATCAGCGCATTGGCGCCGAAGGTCAGCCACAGCAGCACACCGGTGGTGTTCATCGTCTGGATCAGCGACTGGCGAATCATCGGCCAGTTGAGCTCCTTGCGGACCAGCGCCGAGACCACGGCGCCGACCACGCCGACGCCCGCCGATTCCGTCACCGAGGCGATGCCGGCATAGATGCTGCCCAGCACCCAGATGATGACCATCATGGGCAGCACCAGCCCCTTCAGCAGCTTCAGGCGCTGGACGAGCGGAACGTTGCGCTCCTCGATCGGCGCCGGCGGCCCGAGCGACGGGTCGATGGTGCAGCGGATCATGATGTAGGCCATGTAGAGGCCCGACAGCAGGAAGCCGGGGATGAAAGCGGCCTGGAACAGGTCGCCGATCGAGACGTTGGCGGTGAGCCCGTAGAGGATCAGGACCACCGACGGCGGAATCATGGTGCCGAGCGAGCCGCCGGCGCAGATCGTGCCGATCGCCAGCTTCCGGTCGTATCCGAGACGCAGCATCTGCGGCAGCGCCAGCAGACCGAGCAGGACGATCTCGCCGCCGATGATCCCGGTCATCGCCGCCATTATGGTGGCGACCATCGTCGTCTGTACGGCGACGCCGCCGGGAAGGCCGCCAGAGAAGATGTACATGGCGTCGAAGAGATCCTTCGCGACCCCGGATCGCTCCATGATGCTCGCCATTAGAACGAACAACGGGACAGCGACGAACACGTATTCCGAGACGAAGCCAAGCACCCGGCTCGAAACCAGCGGCAGGCCCGTCGGGCCGAGCCACAGGAGCGTGCAGCCGACGGCAAGCGTCATCGTCACCCACGCCAGCGGCATGCCGGTGAGCATGAGCAGGATCATGGTGACGACGATCAGGATCGAGATGGTTTCGATGCCCATGAAGCGGCCCCGGCGCGAATGTGGAGGGTCAGGTCAACGTGTGCGGAGGTGACGGACGATCTGGACCAGCAGCTGGAGCACGATCATCGCCGAGCCGACCACGATCAGCACCTTGATGACGGTCGGCATCGGCGAGTCCCAGGCGCTGCCGGTCCTCTCCACGATCTGGATCGCGAACAGGGCGGGCTTGAACCCCGCCCAGGCGAGGACGCCGATGGCGAAGACGCCGACCAGCATGCCGAACAGCTCGAGGCTCCAGCGAAGCCCCTTCGGCAGGCGGTCGGAGAGCGAGGTGATGCGGATATGCGCCTGGCCCTGGGTGACGTAGCCCCCCGAAAGCAGGTAGGCGATAGCGCAGACCATGATGGTCAGCTCGAACGCCCAGGTCGTCGGCGCGTTGAAGAGGTAGCGCATCACCACCTCGTAGGCGGTGACGACCACCGCGACGAGGTAGAGATAGCTAACGCCTTCGCCGGTGAACCGGTTGAAGCGGTCGATCAGGCCCATGGACACCCCGCCGGTGTAGAGAAAGGGGGAGCCGAGCGCTCCCCCTTCCCGATACCTTCGATGACGGCTCGGAAGCCGCGGATCACTTCGCCAGCAGGCCCATCTTCTGCATGAAGGCGATGTTGGCGTCGTAGGCCTTCTTCGCCAGCGGGCTGCCCTCGGCGAAGTCCTTCCACGCGCCGGCGGCGATCGCCCGGAGTCCGTCGCGGTCGGCCTGGCTCCAGTCGATGATGGTGATGCCCGACGACTTGTCGGCCATGTCGGCGGCGACGTTCAGGCGGTCCTGCAGCTCGTTCCGCATGGTCATGTCGTAGATGGCGGCGATGTACCAGGCGTCGACCGCCTTCTGCAGCTGCGGGGTGAGCTTGTTCCAGATCGCCTTGTTGACGGTGAACTGGATGATCGGCATCGAGTGGATGCCGGGATAGATCGGGAACTTGGCGACCTTGTGCATGCCGCTCGACTTGTCCATCGTGTAGCTGGAGTTGTCGGCCGCATCGACGACGCCCTTGTCGAGCGCGGTGTAGGTCTCCGACGGCGGCATGGCCACCGGCGAGGCGCCGGCACGGCGGAACACCTCGGCCGCGAGTCCCTCGGGCGAGCGGATCTTCTTGCCCTTCATGTCGGCGAGGGTGGCGATCTTGGCCTTGGAGACCAGCGCCTCCTTGGCGATGGCGCCGCAGCCGACCACCTGCACGGTGCCGCCGGTGTACTTGTCGACGGCCTCCTGCAGGATCTCGCGGCCGCCGCCGTGATAGCAGAACATGGTGAGCTGCAGCGGCGTGTCGTAGCCGGAGATCAGATCGCCCATCAGAGCGAAGACCTTGTCGCGGCCGGCGAAATAGGTGGTCGAGGTGAAGTCGCCCTGCAGGATGCCCTGGCTGATGGCGTTCATCGTCTCGGTATGCGGCACCACCGATCCGATCGGCGTCAGCTCGATCTTGATCTGGCCGCCGGTCATAGCCGACAAGCGGTCGAGCCAGTGGTCTTGGAGCATCGTGTAGTAGGAGTCGCCGGCGACCATGGAGGTTTGCACCTTCCATGTCTGCGGCTGTGCCGAGGCCGGCGCGGCGGTGAGGCCGAGCCCGAAGGCGAACGCAATGCCGGCGGAAATCAGTGAACGGATTCGCATGTCATCTCTCCCCTGGATCGGCTTCTTTGAACGGCCGCGATGTGCCGCGCCCGTTGGCGCACGCAATAGTTGATGTTAGCGGTAGCATGCGTGCAAACCGTTCGCAAGACGAAGCCGGGTCAGGTGCTCTCGCGAATGACCACGTCGAAGCCGAGGTCGATGACCTGGCCCGAACCGATCTCGCCGTCGATGCGCCCAAGGATGATGCGCGCCGCTTCCTCGCCGATCCGGTAGCGGGGCACGGCGACGGTGGTGAGCGTCGGCGACGCTGCCGCCGCGACCTCGAAGTCGCCGAATCCGGCGAGTGCGAGCCGCCCAGGCACATCCCAGCCGAGCCGCCGGCATTCGAACAGGGCACCGGCGGCGAGGCCGTCGCTGGTGAAGCAGGCGGCGTCGACCTCCGGATGCTCGACGGCGAGCCTCGCGATGGCGGACGCCCCGTGCGCCATCAGGGACGGCGGCGGCGGCGTCTCAAGGAATACCGTCGGCCGCCCGTGCCTCGTCATCGCATCGGCGTAGCCCTGGCGCCGCTGCTGCGCCCGGCGGTCGCCCTGAGCCGGGCCGATGAAGGCGATCGAGCGGTAGCCGGCGCGGACCAGGCTCTCGGCCATCTCGCGCACCGCCGCCCGGTTGTTGAATCCGACCGCCGAATCGATCGGGCGCGGCGGCAGCTCCCACATCTCGACCACCGGGATGCCGGCGCCCTTGATCATCCGGAGCGCGCGCTGCGGGTGCTGGCTGCCGGTGAGGATCAGTCCGTCCGGCCGGCGTCCGAGCAGCGCCGCGATGACGCTCTCGGAGTCCTCCGTCGCATAGCTGCCTTCGCCGATGATGAGCTGGTAGCCGCGGCTCCGCAGCAGGTCGGCCATGCCTTTGATGGTGTCGCTGAAGATCGAGCTGCCGATCGTCGGCACGATCACGGCGACGACGCGGCTGCGGCGGGAGGCGAGGCTGGCGGCGACCAGGTCGGGCACATAGCCGGTCTGGCGCATCGCCGCCTCGATGCGTGCGCGGGTCTCGTCGGTGACCTGGTCCGGCGTCCGGATCGCCCGCGAGACGGTGATCATCGAGACATCGGCGAGCCTGGCGACGTCGGCCATGCGCGCCTGTGCTCCGCTACCGCCTCGCTTGCGCGGGGCCGACGGTGGCTTGGTCTCAGGCGCGCTCGGCAGTCGCGAAGTAGCGGCTGGCCGAGCCTTTCTGGTTTTCGTAGATGGATCCGCCATGCGCCGCCTCAGGATAGGGCATCCGCACGGGCGTCGCCACGATCCGCGGCATCACCGACTCTTCGCCGCAGATCAGGTCGGCCTTGAACCGGTCGTAGTCGGCGATGCCCTTGAGCGGCCAGGCGTCGGCGGCCGTGTACTGGAAGAGCAGGAGGCGTCGGGGCCGGTTGGTGCGGTTGGTGGCCGAGCCATGGATGATGCGCGCATGGTGGATGGTGATCGAGCCGGCGCGGCCGACCAGCGGTACCGCCGTCGACAGATCGACCTTGTCCGCCTCGATGTCCATGGCACCGCAGAAGCGGCCATCGGCGTGATGGTCGTAGGTCGGCCCGAGATGGCTTCCCGGCACCACCAGCAGCGGGCCGTTGGCCTCGTCGACGTCGTCCATCATGATCCCGACCGCGGCCAGATCATCGTTGGTGTGCGGGTAGAAGGCCCAGTCCTGGTGCCATTCGACCGGCGCGCCGTAGCCGGCGGACTTCAGGTTGAGCTTGCCGGTGTCGAACCGGATCGACGGACCGATCAGGCGCTTCAGGACCTCGATGACCTTCGGATGGCGCGAGGCGGCGGCATAGACCGGGTCATGGAGATGCGGAGTCTTGATCCGCCGCACCCGCGGATTGCCCCGCCGATGGCTGTCCTCCAGGTCGTAGACCGCATCATGAGCGTCGATGGCGCCAGCACGTTCGACGAAGTCGTCGGTGACGGCGCGAAGCTCGGCGACCTCGCCGGGGCTGAACACGTCGGGGACCATGAGGTAACCGTTGGCACGGTAAAAGGCGACGTCGGCATCGGTGATCATCGGGCGCTTTCCTCGGCAAATGGCGTCGTTATGTTAGCGCTACCATAACCATCGATCAAGTAGCGGGTCCGAGACCCGAAAGGCAGTCGGCATCGCCTCAGACGGAGGCCGCAGGGAAAGCCGTCGCCTCCAGATCGAACCGCCACCCCGCGGTCCGCGCGATCGCCTCGACCTCGGCCCGCAACCTGCCGAAGCGAACGCGCCCATGGCCCCCGGGCCAGAGATCCTCGCGCGACTCCCGGTAGCGCAAGCCGGACTGGCGCCAATGCCTGAACGTCAGCGCCGGCGGAGGAAGCCCCTGCGCCACTTCCACAATCGCTTCCCTGAACCGCACCAGGCGCTGCGAAGGATCGAGGTCGCAGGCGTAACGGTAGGTCACCCGACGCGATCCGAACCACCAGCCGGCGACGATCGCCGAATCCTCTCCGGAGAACCGTGGGCCCTCGCCCGCAACGGAGCAGCCCGCCTGCCGGGCCGCGTCCCGCAACCGCGTGGCGAGCCCGGCCGTCTCCTCGGCCGAAGCGGGACCGGTCAAGGCCTGGGGCGGCGACGGCATGCTTTCATACTGCAGTGAACGTGGTGAGCCCGGCGGGACTCGAACCCGCGACCCCATGATTAAAAGTCATGTAGGGCAGTCTAACACCTCGCAACACGAAGCAACGTAACGCGCACGAAGCCCCCATGCGGCTTGGCTAAAGCCCCGTGCGGCTTGGCTATCTCGCGGCGTTCATGTAACGTTCGGTCACGTGACCAAACTTACGAAGACACCCGCATTTGTGCCCCCGGTGTGCCCCCAACTGAACGGATGAATCGAATGCCCAAAAGAAACACTCGCGTCGTCATCACCGACATGCTGGTGCGTCATTTGAAACCCGCGGCGTCCGGAAAACGCGCAGAGGTATGGGACGCTGCTTTGCCCGGTTTCGGTGTGAGGATCACCGATCGCGGGGCGAAAAGCTTCTTCCTGCGGGTCCGCATCAACAACGACCACCTCCGCTTCTCCTGGCCCTACCCCTCTACGAGCCTTGGTGCGGCACGAAAGGAGGCCAGCTTGGTCGCTGAGGAGGCAGAACGTGGAATCAATCCCAAGGTCCGCAAAGCCGAAGAGCAGGAGGTTGATCAGCGACAGCGGGAGGCTACGCGCCGCCGCCTCGAAGATACGGTCAAATCCCTCGGCGA
>CAMBVS010000008.1 GCA_945871425.1 Rhizobium sp. Q54
AGAGCGCGATCGGGTTGGCGGCGGCGACATGCAGCGACAGCTTGTGCGCCAGCTCCTGCAGCTTCGCCACCGGTGCGGTCGACTCGAGCGCCACCAGCACGCCGATGCGGCCGAGGCCGGGGGTCAGCGCGTTGTGCATGTAGGACGACACCACGCCGCTGCCGACCGAGAGCGTGGTCGAGCGGCGAAGGTTCATGTTCTCGCCGATGGTGGCGACGAGATCGGTCAGCTCGTCGCTGACGGACTTGCCGCTCGCCATCTTGGCGCTCTTCAGCGCCTCGACGTCACCGTTCGCCTGCAGCGCGATCTCGGTCGTCGCCTTCACGAATTCCTGGAACTTGTCGTTGCGGGCGACGAAGTCCGTCTCGGCATTGACCTCGACCACCGCGCCACGGGTCCCCTTGGCGGCGACGCCGACCAGGCCCTCGGCGGCGATGCGGCCGGACTTCTTGGCGGCGGCCGAAAGGCCCTTCTTGCGCAGCCAGTCGCTGGCTTCCTCGATGTCGCCCTTGTTCTCGGCCAGGGCCTTCTTGCAATCCATCATGCCGGCCCCGGTCTTCTCGCGGAGCTCCTTCACCAGCTGGGCGGTGATCTCGGCCATCGGTCTCTATCCTTCGTTTCTCAAGAACACTTACGTCCGGTTGATGGCGAAACGGCGGCGTTCGTGGGCGCCGCCGTTCCGGTATCCGCTATCGAAGCGCCGGTCCGGTCAGGCGGTCGCCTCGGACGGCTGCTGCGCCTCGGGAGCCGCTTCGGCGGCCGCGCCGTCCTCGGCCGGAGCCCCTTCCTGGACCTCCTCCGACTCGCCGATGTCGACGCCGGCGGCCACCATCTCGGCCTGCAGGCCGTCGAGGACGGCCGAGGAGACGAGATCGCAATAGAGCGTGATGGCGCGGAGCGCGTCGTCGTTGCCGGGAACCGGATAGGTGACGCCGGCCGGATCGGAATTGGAGTCGATCACCGCGACCACCGGGATGCCGAGCTTGGTCGCCTCGAGGACGGCGATCGCCTCCTTGTTGGTATCGATGATGAAGATGAGGTCGGGAAGCCCGCCCATCTCCTTGATGCCGCCGAGCGCGCGCTCGAGCTTGTCCTTCTCGCGCGTGAGGGTCAGCAGCTCCTTCTTGGTGATGATCGTCTGGTCGGTGACCACCCGCTCCTCAAGCTCGCGCAGTCGCTTGATCGACTGCGAGATGGTGCGGAAGTTGGTCAGCATACCGCCGAGCCAGCGGTGATTGACGTAGTACTGGCCGCAGCGCTTGGCGGCGGCGGCGACCAGCTCGGCCGCCTGGCGCTTGGTGCCGACGAAGAGCACGCGGCCGCCGCTGGAGACGACCTGGCGGACCGACTCGAGGGCACGGTGCAGCATCGGCACGGTCTGCTCGAGGTCGATGATGTGGATGCCGTTCCTGACCCCGAAGAGGTAAGGCTGCATCTTGGGGTTCCAGCGACGGGTGTGGTGGCCGAAATGGACGCCGGCTTCGAGCAGCTGGCGCATGGTGAAAGTCGGCAGAGACATGATCTGCAAGTCCTTTTCCGGTTGATCCTCCGCGGGCAATCGTCCCTCTAGGGGACACCGGAGCGTCCGGACGGAACGTCCGAACGCCTTGGCCCGCGTGTGAAGTGGCGCGGCTTTTAACGGGATATCAGGGCTTTGGCAAGCGCCGCGAGGCGCCTGGGGGCCAATCCGACGGACACGGCAACGTCATGAGCCGCCTTCGGATTCTCCGCCACGATGCGCCATCCGCCACCAGGAGCCCCGGATGAACAGCCTGCTCGCCCTCCCCGAACGGATCGCCCCGTCTCATCGCGACCTCCTGATCCTGATCGGACGACTTTGCATCGGCGCTCTCTTCATCCCCGACACCTGCAGCAGAATCATGAACTTCTCGGGCTTCGCCGCCTCGCTGGCACTGAAGAGCCTCCCGCTCCCGATGAGCGGCCGCAGCGGCCGGAGGTCGACGATCTCACGACGGGATCAAGCCGGTTAACCCGGGGGGCACGGCGACGGCCCCTTCGGTGCGGGCGGATTAGTGCATTCGGCCGGTGCGCGTCTGAGCCGACGCCGTCGAGTAGTGGGCGGCGAGGAACTTGTAGGTTTCGCCGATCAGCGCAAGGGCTGCCTCCCCGCACTCGTACCCGGCATTCTTCCAACTCTCGATCAGGCCGCTCCAGGCCAACAGGTCGAAATGGAGATCGTCGCGGTTGCCACGAATCAGGCTGATGGTCGCGTCGACGTCTCGGAGCAGTCGCAGGATGCTCCCGGTCCTGGCATCGACTTCGGCGAATTTGTTGTTGAGACGCTCGAGCGGTATTCGAATCAAGGCCCGGGCCCGGCCGATCTTGGCCTCGACGTCTCTGACGTTGCCGTAGAGCTTGTTATAGCGGTCGAGTCCGGCGGCGATTTCCATCACATACGCGCTGCGGTCCCTGAGCGCCTCGATAAAGACGATCTCGCGACGGACGCGCTCGATCTGGAACTCGACCTCCTTGACGCCGTCCTCGCCGTAGCCGAGTTCCGCCGCGAGCGCCCAGAGGCCATCGTTGATGATCCTACGGATCGAAGGGTCATGCGCGATCTGCTCCTGGACGTGCGGGGCCGCGATCACCCGCTCCTCCCCCTTGGTCCGGGACCAGACCTGGAGATAGAGCCGGTTGCCGGCGACCTCGTGGTGCTTGGCCTCGACCGACCATGAGGCGGTGCCGTCCAGTATCTCGCTCGGGATCGAGTCGCCCGGCCGGATCTCGCGGACATAGCGGAGGCCCCGGGTGACGGTCTGGAGCAACCTGCCGTCGTGACCGTCCGGATCGAGCCGGAACTCTTCCTGGATCCGGTTGATCGGCGCCACCCCGAACATGTCGCCCAGCGGAAGATGAAAGCCGACCACGGTCGATTGGCGCATGTAAGCGAAGTAGCTGCCCTTGATGCCGAAGACCCGATGCCGGAAGGCGAAATGGGTCGACGACGACGGTCTCTTCGGAACGTCCGAATCCGCAATGTCGATAGTCGTTGTGCTCATTGATTTATGCCTTACGCATACGATTGCATGAGAACAGTCACGACATATTGCAACTATTGATATGCCGCCATTCGTTAAAAACGAGTAAATTTTAACGTGTATACGTCTGTCAATTCATCGTCCGGACGGACCGGCCAGCGAGGCGAGGCTCTCCCTTGCAGCAAGAACTCCGTCTCCAAACGATCCATCTGGATGGCGGGAGCCGCCTGCTTCACAAAGGCGCGATCGCTGGCAATCCAATGCATCGCCGGGTCACGTCCGAGGCGTTCGGCGTCGTATGCGCCCCATAGACACCGAGGCGGCCGAAGGATTGGCGACGTAAGCTCGACGCCCGGCCCTGCCATCGCCGCCGACACCCGCATTCATCGCGATCCCGAAGGCGATGTGGGTCAACCAGGTGACAATCGACAAGATCAAGCCGGTGCTCGACCAAGCCAGGGCGATCGGCTGCAAGACGATCTACTACGGGATCGGCGCGAACTCGGCCTCGGTCATCACCGCCATGAAGTCGGGGAAGCCGACCGCCGCCTTCGCCGCCATCAACACCCACCAGAAGAACGGGGGACGGTTCTGGCTGATGGGCGGCACGACCACCGATCTCGACACGCTCAAAAAGACGGTGAAGGCGGCGCTGCCCTCGGGCACCTACCTCAGCGCCTTCATGAGCGGCCAGTGCGCCGGCGTGTTCCCGACCGGCAACAGCACGAGCTATCTTGAGATCTACGCCGGGCGGCTGCACCAGCTGGTGATGGCCTTCCACTACAACACGCTGGAGGCCGACGCCACATCGACCGCAGCCGCCCGCGCCATCCTCACCAAGAAGAGCAAGTGGTGGTTCGCGCAGAACACCATCAAGTCGACGGCGAAACGTCCGCAAGACGGAAGCCGGGGCCCGATGCCCGGTCATCACCGCCACCTCGTTCCAGACCGCGATGGGCACGCTCTGGACCGGCACCGCCGAGCCCTCGAAGACGCTCGGAATCGCCTCCTACAACGACTCCTTCAGCACCTGCGTCGACACCGCGGGCCAGATCCAGGACCTGCCGGTGCTGGTGCCGTAGACTTGGGCGAGGCTTCGGCGTTCCCGACACCCGTCTTATGATGGCAGGCCGGCGGATCGAGCCGGTTCGCCTGGGGATACGCGCATGACGGGCAGGATCTTCGTCGGGATCGGCGGCTGGACCTTCGAGCCGTGGCGGGGCGTGTTCTACCCCGACGGCCTCGCCCACAAGCGCGAGCTCGAATACGCCAGCCGCAAGCTCACCTCGATCGAGATCAACGGCACCTACTATTCGACGTTCAAGCCGGAGACCTGGGCCAAGTGGCGGGAGGAGACGCCCGACGGCTTCGTCTTTGCGGTGAAGGCGTCCCGCTTCTGCACCAACCGTAAGAAGCTGGCGGAGGCCGGGGAGTCCATTGCCAAATTCATCGGCCAGGGCCTGCACGAGCTCAAGGATCGCCTAGGTCCCATCAACTGGCAGTTCATGGGCACGAAGAAGTTCGATCCTGCCGATTTCGAAGGCTTCCTCAAGCTGCTGCCGCAGGAGCTGAAAGGCCTGAAGCTGCGCCACGCACTCGAAGTGCGCCATGCGAGCTTCCAGGACCCGCGCTTCTACGACCTTGCGCGCAAATACGGTGCGGCCATCGTCTTCGGCGACGGCGACAAGGATTTCCCTGAGATCGACGAGCCTACCGCCGACTTCGTCTACGCCCGCCTCATGGGCACGAAGGAGGATGTCGAGACCGGCTACAGTATGGCCGACCTCGACAAATGGGCGAAGCGCGCCAAGACTTGGTCCAGTCGCAGCGACACTTTTGTGTACGTCATCTCGGGAGCGAAGGTGCACAATCCGGCGGCGGCGATGTCGATGATCGAGAGGATATCGTCATGACATCAACTACTGTGGCCGAAGCAGTGCTGGAGGCTGCAGATCGAGCCACGCGCGAGGAGAACTGGCGCGACGCGTTCCGACTCTGGCGGCAGGCCGCAGCACTTTTCCCGCACGCCGGACACATAATCTTTCAGCTTGGAGTGGCAAGTCTCCATCGTGGAGAACTTGCGTCAGCCGAGCACGCTTTCTCGATCACCATTGCCACCCAATCGCCGGATGACCAGACCTCCGCCTTGAACGGCTTGGCCGCCACTGCCAGGGCTCGTCGCCAATTCTGGCAGGCCCAGCGATGGCTGCAAAAAGCAATCCCGTTGTCCCCCTCAGACGCTCTCCTTTGGAGCAATATCGGCGATGTCGTCCGGGCCCGCTCTCGTGACGATTTGGCCTATCGTTACCTGATGCGCGCGCTGGCACTCGACGCGACGAATGCCGACATCCAGTACAACTTCGCCCTGACCCTCCACATGTCGCCGCCTTCCTTGGCCCTGGCCGGAGTAGCGCGCCTGGCAGGCAGCGAAGACCGTCGTATAAGAAGGGCAGTACCGAGGATATTGGCTAAGAAGGGATTCCTGGACGACGCGCTTGCCGCGACAGAGGCCTATGCCCGGCTCTATCCGGGCGACGCAGCGATAGTGCTTGAGCGTGGAGAGTTCGAATTTGCACTTGGCCGCACCGCCGATGCGCAACGCTCGTACAAACGGTCGGTGGCCTTGGATCCGGCGCTCCGACGTGGCAGTGGGGATCTTCGCGAAATCACGCTACTGACGGAACCTGACTACTCCGGCCAGGAAGTCTCCCCCCCACCGGGTGCTGCCAACAAGACCCAACATGCTCAATATCTGGCCCATGCACAAGATGCGGTCGTCCTCAGAGAGATCTGGGCAGCCATTCTGCCCGACGGCTCCTGCTATCTTCGGCGCTTCACCCCAGTCAGCGAAGGAGCGGAGAGCTTCTACTTCAACGTCGTATTCAATCATCAGAAACGGATGCTAGTGAGCATAGCGAAAGCCGTGCCCGCCGGCGTCGCGGGTGCGGTATTGATCGGTGGATGCGACAACTTTTCTCATTGGCTCTACGATTGGTCGTCGAAGCTGCGCCTCGCGATAACACTAGATGGCCTGCGTGGACGACCAATCATCGTTGACGGCAGCGTGCCCCGTTTCGCCAATGAACTCATGACGATGCTCGGCGTCGAGTCGGATCGCGTCGTTCGCCAGACCGTGCCTGCCTGCCGCTATCGTGATCTCTGGCTGCCCTCCATTGGCCATCAGCACACGAAGATTTCGCCCGAACACGTCAACTGGATGCGCGAACGGTTCGGAGTTCCTCGCTTGCCGCGGAGCCGCCCGCGACGGCTGTTCATATCGCGCCGCCACGCTCGGCATCGCCGGATCGCGAACCTTTCGGAAATTGAGCTGATCACACGTCGCTTTGGGCTCGAGGAAATACACCCTGAGACCATGTCTCTTGCCGCTCAGCTAGAGTTGTTCGCCAGTACCGAACTCTGGCTCGGAGTCATGGGCGGGGCATCCGCGTCTATCTTGCTTTGTCCGTCAGCGTGCGGGGTCATTGAACTTACCCACCACCGTCTCCTCACAAACCAGTGTGAACAGACGGCACTCATCGCTGGTCAGACGTTCCGACAGATTATCGGAGAGATCACCCATTTGGGTGAAAGCCAGCCGAAATACGACTTCGATTGGGATATCGTGATTCCTCCTGAGGTGCTCGCGCGGACACTGCACGAACTCCTCGATTGAACGATCTCGCCGGTCCCAAAACCCTCAGATATCTCTCACCTCGACGATTCCGGGGATCGCCTTGATCGCGGCGCGCGTCCGGGCGCCGATGGCAAAGCCGCCTGGGATCGCGACCTCGATCTCGCTCGGGCCCGCATCGAGCACGAGCTTGACCTTGCCCCTGCCCTTCTTCTCGCGCGCGATGACGCCGGAGATCGCACCTAAGGGCTTCTCGTCGCGGAGATAGATGCGGAGGCCCTGGGCGGCATGCGCCACCGCCTCGTCCAGCGGCTGCAGGTCGTTGACGGTGAGGCGCACGCCCTCGCCGTCGGGGCGCGCATCGGTGACCACCAGGAGCGGCGTTCCCGGCTCCAAGAGGCTTCGCTTCTGCGCTAGGATCTCCGAGAACAGCGCCGCCTCGAAAACGCCGGTGCGGTCGGAGAACTGCACGAAGGCGAAGCGGTTGCCCTTGGCCGAGGTGCGTTCCTGCTTAGAGACGACGATGCCGGCAAGGCGCAACCGGGCCGAGCCGCCGGATACCCGCGAGCGCACCTCGTTCGACGGCACAACCTCGATCCGCGCCAGGCTCTGGCCATAGGCGTCGAGCGGGTGGGCGGAGAGGTAGAAGCCGATGGCGTCGAACTCGTGCTTCAGCTTGTCCATCGCCGGCCAGTCCGGCTCGAGCGGCAGGTTGAGGCCGCGGGGGGCGCCGCCGGCGTCGCCGCCGAACAGGCTCACCTGGCTGGTGTCGCGGTCGTTGGCGGCGGCCTGGGCGTGCTTCAGCACGATCTCCGCCGCCTTGTGGGTCTGCGCCCGGTTGGGGTTGAGGCCGTCGAAGGCGCCGGCGGCCGCCAGCATCTCGAGCTGGCGCTTGTTGACCGCCTTTGAATCGACCCGGCGGGCGAAATCGCCGAGGTCGCGAAAGCGGCCCTTGGCGGCGCGCTCGGCCACCACCGTCTCCATCGCCTGCATGCCGACATTGCGGATCGCGCCCAGCGCATAGCGGATGGCGAGCTTGCCGTCCGGCCCCTCCTCCACGGCGAAAGTCGGCTCGGAGCGGTTGATGTCGGGCGGCAGCAGCTTGACGCCGATCCGGGTCAGCTCCTGGGCATAGGTATTGAGCTTATCGGTCGAGCCCATGATGTAGGTCATCGAGGCCGCCATGAACTCGACCGGGTGGTTGGCCTTGAGATATGCCGTCTGGTAGGCGACCAGCGCATAGGCGGCGGCATGGCTCTTGTTGAAGCCGTAGCCGGCGAACTTCGCCACCTGATCGAAGATCTCCGAGGCCTTGCCGGCGTCGACGCCGCGCTGGACGGCGCCGTCGACGAAGTTCTGCCTCTGCTCGTCCATCTCGGCCTTGATCTTCTTGCCCATGGCGCGGCGCAGCAGATCGGCGCTGCCGAGGCTGTAGCCCGACAGCTCGCGGGCGATCTGCATCACCTGCTCCTGGTAGATCATGATGCCGTGGGTCTCCTTCAGGATCCCCTCCAGCCTCGGGTGCAGGTAGTCGGGCTGCTCTTCCTTGTGCTTCCTCTTGATGTAGCTCGGGATGTTGTCCATCGGGCCCGGGCGGTAGAGCGCCACGACGGCGATCAGGTCCTCGAAGCGGTCGGGCTTGAGGCGGCGCAGCACGTCGCGCATGCCCGAGCTTTCCATCTGGAACACCCCGGTCGCATCCGCCTTGCTCAGCATCTGGTAGGTTTTCAGATCGTCCAGCGGCAGGTGCTCGAGGTCGATCTCGACGCCGCGCCTCTTCAGCAGCGCCACCGCCTTGACCAGGATGGAGAGCGTGGTGAGGCCGAGAAAGTCGAACTTCACCAGCCCGGCGGACTCCACCCACTTCATGTTGAACTGGGTGACCGGCATGTCCGAGCGCGGATCGCGATAGAGCGGCACCAGCTCGTCCAGCGGCCGGTCGCCGATGACCACGCCCGCCGCATGGGTCGAGGCGTGGCGGTAGAGGCCTTCGAGCTGGAGCGCGATCGAGATCATGCGGCCGACGGACTCGTCGGACTCGCGGACCCGCTTGATCTCCGGTTCGCTCTCGACCGCGTCCTTAAGCTTGACCGGGTTCGCCGGATTGTTCGGCACCATCTTGCAGACGCGGTCGACCACCGGATAGGGCAGCGCCAGCACCCGGCCGACGTCGCGCAGCGCCGCGCGGGCCTGCAACGTTCCGAAGGTAATAATCTGCGCCACCCGGTCGCGGCCGTACTTCTGCTGGACGTAGCGGATGACCTCGTCGCGGCGGTCCTGGCAGAAGTCGATGTCGAAGTCCGGCATCGACACGCGCTCGGGATTGATGAAGCGCTCGAACAGGAGGCCCCAGCGCAGCGGGTCGAGATCGGTGATGGTGAGCGACCAGGCGACCACCGAGCCGGCGCCGGAGCCTCGGCCGGGCCCGACCGGGATGGTCTGACGCTTCGCCCATTGGATGAAGTCGGCGACGATCAGGAAGTAGCCGGCGAAGCCGGTCTTGATGATCATGTCGAGTTCGAAGGCGAGCCGGTCGCGATAGGGCCGGGCGGCGTCGCCGATGATGTTGTGGGCGACTAGGCGGATCTCCAGCCCGGCGGCGGACTGGGCGCGGAGTTCGTCCTCCTCGGTGCGTCCCTCCGCAGTCGGGAAGGCCGGCAGGATGGGCTTGCGCTTCAGCGGCATGTAGGCGCAGCGGCGCGCGATCACCAGCGTGTTGTCGCAGGCCTCGGGCAGGTCGGCGAACAGCTTCCGCATCTCGGCCGCGCTCTTGAAGCGGTGCTCCGGCCCCTTTCGCGGCCGCTCGGGATCGGCCAGCACGGTCGAGGCGGCGATCGACAAGAGCGCGTCATGGGCCTCCGCCTTCACCGCCTCGTCGAAGAAGACCTCGTTGGTGGCGACGATCGGCAGATCGAGGGCGTAGGCGAGATCGAGCAGAGCACCTTCGATCTGCGTCTCCTCGTCCTTGCCGTGGCGCATCAGCTCGACATAGAGCCGGCCCGGAAAGAGCTGGGCGAGTTTCTCCAGCATGGCCCGCGCCGCCGGCGCCTGCCCGTTCGAGAGCAGCCGGCCGACGGCCCCGGCCGGCCCGGCGGTCAGCGCCAGAAGACCCTCGGTCCGGCCCTCCAGGTCGGCGAGCCCGACCCGCGGCACCTCGCCCGTCGGCGTCTCCATGAACGCCTTGGAGACCAGCTTCATCAGGTTCTGCCAGCCGGTCTCGGACTGGACCAGAAGGGCCAGCCGGTCCGGCGCCGGCGCCGCACCGATCCGGCGCTCGCCGTCCTCGCGCCGGATAGCCAGCAGGCAGCCGACGATCGGCTGGATCCCGGCATCGGCGGCATAGCTGGCGAATTCGAGAGCGCCGAACAGGTTGCCGGTGTCGGTCACCGCGACGGCGGGCATGCCGTGGACCTTGCAGAGCTTGATCAGGTCGCCGAGCTTGATCGCCCCTTCGGACAGGGAATAGGCGGAATGGACGCGAAGATGGACGAAATCGGCGTGCGGCATGATCCCTCCGGGGAACCGAATAGATTCCACGTCGCGACCGCCACGTCGAATCCGTATGGCATCCGGCGGCATCGGGGCGAGGTGCGGGCGGATCGGCCCTTCTCAATGAAGGCCCGACTCCGCGATAGTAGGCGTGCAATGTTTCCCTGAAGTCTCCGCCCCGCCGGCCACACAGCTGCAGATGCGACAATCAAGATGCTTCCAGGAAATTCAGCCGACCTAGATCCGTTGACCGTGATTGCGATTCGGCAGGGGACCGACAAGTGGGGGGCGCATTTCTACACGCCGATCTACCATTCCCTGCTCGCTCCGTTGCGCAGCAAGCCGGTCAGGCTGCTCGAGATCGGGGTCGGCGGCTACGCCTCCAAGTATCTCGGCGGCGGATCGTTGGCCATGTGGGCCGAATACTTCGAGCACGGGCAGATCTTCGGTATCGATCTCCATGAAAAGCAGCTCGATCTCGGCGAAAGGGTCACGATTTTCCAGGGCTCGCAGGATGATCGCGCGTTTCTCGAACGGATCGTCCGCCAGCACGGTCCCTTCGATGTGATCATCGATGACGGCAGCCACATTCCCGTTCACGTCGTCGCCAGCTTCCAGGCGCTGTTCCCGTCCCTGGTCACCGGCGGCCTCTACATCGTCGAGGACACGCAGACGGCCTACTGGGCGTCACATGACGGAACGGCCGACGGCGCAGCCACGATGAGCCTCGCCCGCGACATCCTGAAGGGCCTCAATCACCGCGAGATCGCCGAGGTCGATCCCGCCTACGTCGCCCCCGCCTACGCGGCCTCGATCAGGAGCCTCCGCGCCTACCACAATCTTCTCGTCTTCGAGAAAGGCGACAACACCGAGCCGTCCGACCGCTCCTACGATCTTCGCCACCCTCGGGCGGCGTTGGCCCTGCAGTCGCTGGCCGCCGCGGTCGGCACCTCTCCGACGCCGCGAGCGGTTGCCTTCTTCACGAACTTCCTGATCCCCATGGGACGCTTCGACGAAGCTCTCGAACTGGTCGAATGGCATCTCCGCCTCTCGCCCACGAGCCTCGACCTGCTCGTGGCGGGCTACAACGTCTCGGCGAGTGCCGGTCGCTTCGAGCGCGCCAACGGCTATTTGAGGCGAGCTTTGGCCCTGGCGCCGGACGACAGATGGCTACGCGGCTTGACCAACGCCAAGCTGTGAGTGTCGGACGTCAGGTGAAAGGCTGTCCGATAACCGACTGCAACTCACGGATATTTTCCTTTGTCTCTGCCGATTCGGGGTGCTAGCCTGTTTAATGACGGTATTTAACCGTCAGATCCGGGGACCTGAACAGGCAGCACACGAATGCGACGAGATCCGTATCCGGGTGATCGTCCTATCGACGAGCGCCCCGCCGTGCGCGCCACCGTCAAGTGGTTCAATCCGGAAAAGGGATTCGGCTTCGTCTCGCCCGCCGATGGGACGCCCGATGCGTTCCTCCACGCAAAAGTCGTGCAGTCGGCCGGAGTCATGGATCTGCCTCCGGGATCGACCGTGACCTGCGCCATCGCCCAGGGCATGAAAGGCCCGCAGGTCACCCGCCTGCTCGAGGTCGATGCCTCGACCGCCACCCCGACACCGGCCCGCCGGCCGCCCGCCGGCTCCCGTCCTCCCCGTGACTTCGGACCGCGCGCGACCGGCGACCGCCAGGACCTGGTCGGCCAGGTGAAGTGGTTCAACGCCGTCCGCGGCTTCGGTTTCGTCGTCGGTGACGACGGTGGCAAGGACGTCTTCGTCCACGTCGCCGTGCTGCAGCGCTATGGCCTCGCCAGCCTCGAGCCCGGCCAGCGCGTGAAAATGACCGTGGTGCCGACCCAGAAGGGCCGCGAAGCCCAGTCGATCGAGCTGGTCCGCTAGCTCCGGAAACCCCATGGTCCCTTATGTTCGAGCCCGAGCTCGCATGAGGGCCGGGTCCGTGCGTCGATGATCGTCCTCCTGACCGGCGCCGGAAGCGGGATCGGCCGCGCCATCGCCCTGCGCCTGGCCGCTCCTGGCGTCTCGCTCCTCCTGCACACCGGCAGCAATGCCGAAGGGCTCGCCCGCACCGCCGGCCTCGCCGAGGCGGGAGGCGCCTTGACGGCCTCGCTGCTCGCGGACCTGACGGAGCCCGGCACCTCCGCCGGGCTCGTCACCGCGACCGTGGCCAAATTCGGCGGTCTCGACGCCATCGTCCATGCCGCCGGCTACGCCGACCGCACGCCGCTCGAAGGCCTGGACGCCGAGCGCCTCGGTCGTTCGCTCGCCACCATGCCCGTCGCCTTCGCCGAGCTGGTCCGAGCGGCGACGCCGCATCTGCTGAAGAGCCGCTGCCCGCGCATCGTCGCGGTCAGCTCGTTCGTCTCGCGGAAGTTCCGGAACATCGACCTCAAGTTCCCCGCCGCCGCCGCGGCCAAGGCGGCGCTCGAGGCGCTGGTGAAGAGCGCGGCAGCCGAGCTCGCGCCCTCGGCGATTCCCGTCAATGCGGTCTCGCCCGGCTACATCCGCAAGGACTCGGACCGCCACGGCATCCCCGATGAGCGCTGGCTCGAACTGGGCCGCCGCGTTCCGATGGGGCGGGTCGGCGAGCCCGAAGAGGTGGCGGCGGTGGTGGCGTTCCTGCTGGCGCCGGCCGCCGGCTACGTCACCGGACAGGTGATCGGCGTCGACGGCGGTCTTTTGCTTTAAGCGTGAAACGATTGCCTCGCTCGGAACATCGAGACTAGATTTCGCCGACCACCTCGGTCTCGACCACCAAAACACTTCCGCAACGTCGAATTCGTCAGGAGAAACGCGCCCATGGCCGCGAAGCGCACGCTGAGAAGCAGGGAATGGTATGGCAAGGCCGACAAGGACGGCTTCGCCCATCGCAGCTGGATGAAGAACCAGGGGCTTCCCGACCACGTCTTCGACGGCCGGCCCATCATCGGCATCTGCAACACCTGGTCCGAGCTCAACCCCTGCAACGCACACTTTCGGCGGATCGCCGAGCATGTGAAGCGCGGCGTCTGGGAGATGGGCGGGTTCCCCGCCGAGTTCCCGGTGTTCTCCAACTCCGAATCCCAGCTGCGCCCGACCTCGATGCTGTTCCGCAATCTCGCCAGCATGGATGTCGAGGAAGCCATCCGCGCACTGCCGATCGACGGCGTCGTGCTGCTGGTCGGCTGCGACAAGACCACGCCGGCGCTGCTGATGGGCGCGGCCAGCTGCGACATCCCGACGATCGCGCTCTCCGGCGGCCCGATGCTGAACGGCAAGTACGAGGGCACCGACATCGGCTCCGGCACCAACACCTGGGTCTTCGACCAGATGGTGAAGGCCGGCAAGATGTCGCTCGAAGCCTTCATGAGCGCGGAGGCCGGCAATTCGCGCTCGAACGGCCACTGCAACACCATGGGCACCGCCTCCACCATGGCGTCGATGGTCGAGAGCCTCGGCATCGGCCTCCCAACCAACGCCGCCATCCCGGCGGTCGATTCCCGCCGCTACATCCTCTCCCACATGGTCGGCCGCCGCATTGTCGAGATGGTCGGCGAGGACATGAAGATGTCCAAGATTCTCAAGAAGGAGAACTTCGAGAACGCGATCATGGTCAACGGGGCGCTGGGCGGCTCGACCAATGCAGTCGTGCACCTGCTCGCCATCGCCGGCCGCCTCGGCATCGACATCTCGCTCGCCGACTGGGACCGCCTCGGCCGCGAGGTTCCCTGCATCGTCAACCTGATGCCGTCCGGCAAGTATCTGATGGAAGACTTCTACTATGCCGGCGGCCTGCCGGCGGTGATCCGCGAGATGGGCGGCTTCCTCAACAAGAAGGCGCTGACGGTCAACGGCAAGACCATCTGGGAGAACAACAAGGACGCGGCCTGCTACAACCGCAAGGTCATCTTCCCGCTGAAGAAGCCGTTCAAGAAGCAGGGCGGCATCGCCGTTCTGAAGGGCAACCTCAGCCCCAACGGCGCCATCATCAAGCCGTCGGCCGCCTCGCCGCACCTGATGAAGCACAAGGGCCGTGCCGTCGTCTTCAACGACATCGAGGACTATCACGCCCGCATCGAGGACCCGAAGCTCGACATCGACGAGAACTGCGTGATGGTCCTCAAGAACTGCGGACCGAAGGGCTATCCGGGCATGGCCGAGGTCGGCAACATGGGCCTGCCGCCGAAGGTGCTGAAGAAGGGCATCACCGACATGGTGCGCATCTCGGATGCGCGCATGAGCGGCACCGCCTACGGCACCGTGGTCCTGCACATCGCGCCTGAAGCCGCCGTCGGCGGCCCGCTCGCCTTGATCCAGAACGGCGACATCATCGAGCTCGACGTCAAGGCGCGGAAGCTGCATCTGCACGTCTCCGATGCCGAGCTGGCCAAGCGCCGCAAGGCCTGGAAAGGCTTCCAGACGCCGCATAGGCGCGGTTACGCCAAGATGTACGTCGACACCGTGCTGCAGGCCGACAAGGGCGTCGACCTCGACTTCCTGGTCGGCAAGTCCGGGACCCCGACGCTGCGCGAGTCCCACTGAGCATGGCGCATACGATTGTCGTCCCCGATTTCCAGTTCGACGACGACGCGAAGCTGGAACGGGGAGCGGCGGGAGCGCGCCTGCGCTTTCGGATCTTCCGCGAGCGCACGGCCGACCGTGTTCCGGTGGCGGCCTGGCGCGAGGCCGACGGCGTCCTCTGCTGGCATGAGGTTCCGATCACCGCCAAGGTGATCGGAAGCCTCCCCAGATGCCGGCAGATCGTCCGCTGCGGCGTCGGCTTCGACCACATCGACCTCGAGGCCGCCGGTGCCGCCGGCATCCCGGTCTGCAACGTGCCGGACTACGGCACGTCAGAGGTCGCCGACCACGCCATCGCCCTCCTTCTCGCCTTCACCCGCGGCATCGTCGCCGCGCACAACGCGCTGAAGGTCGATCCGGTGAAGGGTTGGGACTTCCAGACCAGCCCGACCACGCGCCGGATGCGGGGCTCGCGCTTCGGCATCGTCGGATTGGGGCGCATCGGCACGGCGACGGCGCTCCGGGCCAAGGCCTTCGGCTACGAGGTTCTGGCCTTCGACCCCTATGTGCCCAACGGCCACGAGATCGCCGTCGGGGTCCAGCGGGTCTCCAGCCTGAACGAGCTGCTTGCGGCCTCCGACGTGGTCAGCCTGCACACCCCGCTGACGGCGGAGACGCGCGGCATCATCGGCCCGCCCCAGCTCAGGCGCATGAAGCGGGACGCGATCCTGATCAACACGGCGCGCGGGCCGCTGATCGACACCGACGCGCTGGCGACGGCGCTGCAGAAGGGCTTGATCGCCGCCGCCGGCATCGACGTGCTGCCGGAGGAGCCGCCGTCTTCAGGCGGTCGCCTGGTCGAGGCCTTCAGGAGGCATGTGCCCTGGGTCAGGAACCGGCTGATCCTGACGCCGCATTCGGCCTGGTCGAGCGCGGCGAGCCAGGCCGACGCCCGTCGCAAGGCGGTCGAGACGGTGCTCGACTACCTGGCCACCGGCCGGCTGCGCAATTGCGTGAATGCCGGTTTTTTGAGCAGTCCGCGCCGCGCCCTGGCGAAGGGCCGGGGCCGGGGCTAGGATGTACGATAATCATAAGCATTCTGGGACGAGGGAACGTCATGGCGACTGTCGATATTCGCGGGGTCCACAAGGCGTTCGGGCCGACCAAGGTCATCCATGGCGTCGATATCTCGATCTCCGACGAGGAGTTCGTGGTCCTGGTCGGGCCGTCCGGCTGCGGCAAGTCCACGCTCCTCCGGATGATCGCGGGCCTCGAGCAGATCAACGACGGCGAGATCTCGATCGGCGGGCGCGTCGTCAACGACGTGGCACCGAAGGACCGGGACATCGCCATGGTGTTCCAGAACTACGCGCTCTACCCGCACATGACGGTCTACGACAACATGGCCTTCAGCCTGAAGCTGAGGAAGGCCGAAAAGTCGCTGATCGATCAGCGGGTGCGCCAGGCCGCCGACATCCTCGGTCTCAATCCCTATCTCGACCGCTATCCCCGCCAGCTCTCCGGCGGCCAGCGCCAGCGCGTCGCCATGGGCCGCGCCATCGTCCGCGACCCGCAGGTGTTCCTGTTCGACGAGCCGTTGTCGAACCTGGACGCCAAGCTGCGCGTGCAGATGCGGACCGAGATCAAGGCGCTGCACCAGCGGCTCAAGACCACCTCGATCTACGTGACGCACGACCAGGTCGAGGCCATGACCATGGCCGACCGCATCGTCGTCATGCATGACGGGATCGTCGAGCAGATCGGCACGCCGCTCGATCTCTACGACCACCCGGCGAACACCTTCGTCGCCGGCTTCATCGGCTCGCCGGCGATGAACTTCTATTCCGGTACGCTCCGCCGCAACGGCGGCATCTGGGTCGAGGCCGAGGATGGCACCAAGCTGCCGGCGCCGGGCAGCGTCGGCGGCATCGACGGCCAGAAGGTGGTCTATGGCGTCCGCCCCGAGCATCTCGCCATGGCGTCCGGATCGACCGGCGTCGCGGCCAAGGTCGAGGTGGTGGAGCCGACCGGCGCCGACACCCTGGTCTTCTCCACGATCGCCGGGGTCCACAGCTGCGCAGTCTTCTCCGAACGCCACGACTTCAGGCCGGGCCAGGAGATCCGGCTGCAGCCGAGGCTGGATGTCGTGCACCTCTTCGATGCGGCATCCGGCCAGCATCTCTAGAAGCGAAAACCAGGGACGAAGAACCCTAACAGGAGGAAGCCCATGTCTGATTTCAGCAGACGCGACGTGATGAAGATCGGTGTCGGTGCCGCCGGCGCCGCGATCGGCGGCCCGGCGTTGGCCCAGTCGGCGCCCGAATGGAAGATCCAGCCCGAGAAGGGCGCCAGCCTCCGCGTCATGCGGCCCGCGAAGTTCGTTCAGGGCGACGAGACCCTGTTCCTCGAGAACACCGCGAAGTACGAGAAGGCCACCGGCGTCAAGGTCCGGGTCGATTCCGAGGGCTGGGAAGACCTGGTGCCGAAGTCGGCGGTGGCCGCCAATGTCGGCAAAGGCCCGGACGTCGTCTACGGCTGGCACGACAACGCGCACCAATTCCCAGACAAGCTGCTGAACCTCAACGACGTCGCCAACTATCTCGGCGCCAAGTACGGCGGCTGGTACGACCTCGCGCAGAAGTACGGCAAGCGCGGCAACAACTGGATCTCGATCCCGCTCGGTGCGTCGGGCGGCAAGATGGTCTACCGCGAGAGCATGCTGAAGGCTGCCGGATACAGCAGCGTGCCGAAGGACTTCCCCGGCTTCCTCAAGATGGCGCAGGATCTCAAGGCCAAGGGCACGCCCATCGGCTTCGCCCTCGGCAACGCCATCGGCGACGGCAATGCCTGGTGCCACTGGGCGCTTTGGGGCCACGGCGCCAGGATGGTCAACGAGAAGGACGTGGTGACGCTGAACAGCCCGGAGACCATCGCCGCGCTCGAATATGCCAAGAAGCTCTACGACACCTTCATCCCGGGAACCCTCTCCTGGCTCGACCCGTCGAACAACAAGGCCTTCCTCGACGGGCAGATCTCGCTGACCGCCAACGGCATCTCGGTCTATTACGCCGCCAAGACCGCGACCGATCCGAAGATCAAGGAGCTGGCGGCCGACATCCAGCACTCGCCCTTCCCGATCGGGCCGGTCGGCAAGGCGTCGGAGTCGTGCACCATGGTTCCGGCCATGGTCTTCCGCTATTCGAAGTACCCGAATGCGTCCAAGGACTACATCCGCTTTATGATGGAGAAGGAGCAGTACGAGCCCTGGCTCGAGGCCTCGATCGGCTACTGGGGGCATCCGCTCAGGTTCTACGAGAAGAACAAGATCTGGACCGTCGATCCCAAGCACACGCCGTTCAGCGAGGTGATCAAGAGCTCGCTGTGGCTGGGATATGCCGGCTCGCTCGGCTATGCCTCGGCCGGCGCGCTCGCCGACTACATCGTCGTGACCATGTTCGCCTCGGTCGCCTCCGGCTCGAAGTCGCCGAAGGATGCCGCGGCCGAGGCCCAGAAGCGGGCCGAGCGCTACTACAAGATCTGATCTCGCCGGCAATGCGGAGGGCGCCGGGCTTCGGCCTTGCGCCCTCCCAACCTCGAAAGGGCATCCATGGCCACTGCCGCGATCGGTCGGACGGCGGATCTCGCCCGGAAACCGCTTGTCGAGATCCTCGACAACAAGACCGTGCTCTCGATCCTCTGCATGCTGCCCGCAGCCATCCTGCTGCTGACCTTCCTGACATACCCGCTCGGCCTCGGCATCTGGCTCGGATTCACCGACACCAAGATCGGCCGCGATGGAGTCTTCGTCGGGATCGACAACTATTTGTCGCTCTTCGACGACAGCGTCTTCCTGCTGTCGGTGTTCAACACCATCCTCTACACCACGATCGCGACGACGCTGAAATTCGGGCTCGGCCTCTACCTCGCCCTCCTTCTCAACAACCATCTGCCGTTCAAGGCGCTGCTCCGCGCCATCATCCTGCTGCCGTGGATCGTGCCGACGGTGCTGTCGGCCATCGCCTTCTGGTGGATCTACGACGCCCAGTTCTCGATCCTCAGCTACATGCTCCAGAAGATGGGGCTGATCGACCAGTACATCGATTTCCTCGGCAAGCCGGCCAATGCCAGGGCCTCGCTGATCGCCGCCAACGTCTGGCGCGGCATCCCCTTCGTCGCCATCTGCCTGCTCGCCGGCCTGCAGACCATCTCGCCCTCCCTCTACGAGGCGGCGGCACTGGACGGGGCCACGCCCTGGCAGCGTTTTCGGCATGTAACCATGCCGATGCTGATGCCGATCCTGTCGATCGTGCTGACCTTTTCGGTGCTGTTCACCTTCACCGACTTCCAGCTGATCTACGCCATCACCCGCGGCGGCCCGGTCAACTCGACCCATCTGATGGCGACGCTGGCCTTCCAGCGCGCCATTCCCGGCGGCCAGCTCGGCGAGGGAGCGGCGATCGCGACCGCGATGATCCCCTTCCTGGTGGCAGCCACGCTGTCGAGCTATTTCGGGCTGCAACGGCGGAAGTGGCAGCAGGGCGAAACCGATGACTGAGACCGCTATCGAGACCCCGCGCGCCTCCGACTCGACCGGCATGGCGTATCTGAACACGCTGCCCCGGCGGCTGGTGACGATCTACCTGCCGCTCTCGATCTTCATGATCGTGCTGCTGTTCCCGTTCTACTGGATGGCCATCACCACCTTCAAACCCAATGACGAGCTCTACAGCTACAAGGAACACAGCCCCTTCCTGATCAAGAGCCCGACGCTGGCCAATGTCGAGAAGCTGCTCTTCAGCACCAACTATCCGGAGTGGCTGTTCAACACCATGCTGGTCGCCGTGGTGGCGACGGCGCTCGCGGTCTTCGCCAGCGTGCTCGCCGCTTACGCCATCCAGCGGCTCCGCTTCAAGGGCGCCCAGACCGTCGGGCTCCTGATCTTCCTTGCTTACCTCGTGCCCCCCAGCATCCTGTTCATCCCGCTCGCCACCATGGTCTACGGGCTCGGCCTCTACGACACGAGCTGGTCGCTGATCCTCACATACCCGACCTTCCTCATCCCCTTCTGCACTTGGCTGATGATGGGCTACTTCAAGTCCATCCCCTACGAGCTGGAGGAATGCGCGCTGATCGACGGCGCGACGCGACTTCAGATCCTCTGGAAGATCACCCTGCCGCTGGCCGTCCCCGGGCTCATCTCCGCCGGCATCTTCGCTTTCACCTTATCTTGGAATGAATTCATTTATGCTCTTGCATTCATTTCATCTTCTGAAGAGAAAACGGTACCGGTCGGGGTCCTGACCCAGCTCGTCGAGGGCGACGTCTACCACTGGGGGGCGCTGATGGCGGGCGCCCTGTTCGGCTCGCTTCCGGTCGCAATCCTCTACTCGTTCTTCGTCGAGTACTACGTCTCCAGCCTGACCGGAGCCGTGAAGGAATAGAGGCCACCGCCGACCTCGGCCGGCTTCCACGCGCATCGCTCGATGCCCCGATCGGGCCGCCCGCGGCGGCGCCCGGTCACGTTGAGTGACGTCGCGCCTATCAATGGATTACTTTGTCTTGCGTGAACCGTAGCGAACCGGACCGCCTCCAAGCCGGGATCGGCGGCTGGGACAACGGAGCGAGTGCAATGCCGGCGTATGGCAGAATACAAGTCCTGATCGTGGACGACTCTAAGACGATCAGGAGCCTGCTGGTCAGCGCGCTCCGGCAGATCGGCGTCGGTTACATCGGACAGGCGGCCGACGGCGCGGAGGCGCTCGGCAAGCTCCGGGCCAGCCCTTTCAACCTGATCATCTCCGATTGGGTGATGGAGCCGATGAACGGACTCCAGCTCCTCGCCGAGGTTCGCGCCGACGTGAAGTTGAAACACATCCCGTTCATCATGCTGACCGCCGAGGTCTTGCCGGAGAAGATCGCCGCCGCCCGCGACCAGGGCGCCAGCGCCTACATCGCCAAGCCCTTCAACAAGCTGGCTCTGATCGACCGCATCAACAAAGTCATGAAGGACGTGGTTTGAGCACGGCGGTCCGGCCGACCGCCGCGCGAGGGCGGTGAACCGTCAATAGGTCGCGCGCCCGCCGGTGATGTCGAAGACCGCGCCGGTCGAGAACGAGCAGTCCTCGGAGGCGAGCCAGGTGACCATCGCCGCGATCTCGTCGATCTCGACGAAGCGACCCATCGGGATGCGCGACAGCATGTAGTCGATGTGCACCTGGGCCATCTGCTTGAAGATGTCGGTCTTGGCCGCCGCCGGGGTCACGCAGTTCACCAGGACGCCGGCCTGGGCCAGCTCCTTGCCAAGCGACTTGGTCAGCGCGATCAGCCCGGCCTTCGACGCGCTGTAGTGCGACGCGTTGGGGTTGCCTTCCTTGCCGGCGACCGAGGCGATGTTGACGATGCGGCCGTATTTGCGCTGGACCATGCCGGGGACCACGGCGCGGCTGCAGAGGAAGGGCCCGATCAGGTTGACGTCGATCACCTGGCGCCAGACCGCAGGGTTCAGCTCCCAGGTCTTGCCGTTGCCGCCGGTGATGCCGGCGTTGTTGACCAGGATGGCGAGCGGTCCGAGCGCCGCTTCCGTGCCCTTCACCGCCGCCTCGATCGAGGCAAGATCGGTCACGTCGACCTTGCGGGTGTCGACCTTGCCCTTCTTCGACAGCGCCGCCGACGCCTCCTCCATGGCCTTGGGATCGACGTCCCAAAGCGCCACGGAGGCGCCGGATGCGAGGAAACGCTCGGCTGTGGCATAGCCGATGCCGCGCGCGCCGCCGGTGATGGCCGCGACGCGGCCCTTGAGGTCGATCTGGTTCATGGAGAGTCCCGGGTGAATGGAGGGAGGAGGATCTCGAAAGATTGAAGGCAGATCAAGGCGTCAGCCACTTGCCGAGGAACACGACGTCGTCCTCGACGTAGCCGAGGTGCTGCCAGAAGGCGATGGCGTCCGGGTTGTCGCGCTCGACCAGCAGGTTGAGCTTCTCACATCCGCGTGCGCGAAGGCGGTCCTCGACCTCCCCGACCAGCCGCTGTCCAAGGCCGGTCCGGCGCAGCGCCGGATGCACTGCAAGGCGGTAAACCCAGCCCCGTCGCCCGTCGTCGGCCCCGGTCGCGGTGCCGACGATCCGGCCTTCGGCGTCCTCGGCCACCAGGACCAGGCCCGGATTTCGGGTTGCAACCTTGCCCATCGCCTCGTAGGTATCTGATCGGCTAGGTTTGAGCCCGGCTGCGGCCCACAGGCTGCGGACCGAGTCGGTGTCTGCGAGTGTGAACTCGCGGATGTGGATGCCGGTCACGATTGTTCCGTCTCAGGATCGCTCGACAAAAAGCTGATCCCTCTATCATGGATCGGCACCGGGGGAATGCGCCGCATGGCTAGACCGTCAACCAAGAAATTCACGAAGCCGACTCGCGCCGAGGCCGAAGCGGCCGTCCGCGTGCTGCTCAGCTGGGCCGGCGACGACCCCAACCGCGAGGGCCTCCATGATACCCCCGCCCGCGTCTGCCGCGCCTATGAGCACTACGGCTCGGGTTACGGCGCCGACCCCGAGGAGATCCTCGCCCGCACCTTCTCCGAGACCGAGGGTTACGACGAGATGGTCGTGCTCCGCGACATCCGGCTCGAATCCCATTGCGAGCATCACCTGGCGCCGATCATCGGCAAGGTCCATGTCGCCTATCTGCCGCAGAAGCGGGTGGTCGGCATCTCCAAGCTCGCCCGCGTCGTCGACGCCTATGCCAAGCGCTTGCAGATCCAGGAGAAGCTGACGGCGCAGATCGCCGCCGCGATCGAGCGCACGCTCAAGCCCCGTGGTGTCGCCGTGGTGATCGAGGCGGTCCATCACTGCATGACCACCCGTGGCGTCCACAAGGTCGGCACGACCTTGGTCACCAGCCGGATGATCGGCGCCTTCCGCGACGACCCGGCGACAAGGCGCGAGTTCCTGTCGCTGATCGGCTCGGTTCAGCACACCTCGCGGATGTCGGAGTGAGGCGGCATCCTTGGCCTGAATCGGACTTGGGACCGCAGCCATGACCGCCGCTCCGAGCCGGGCCCGCCTGTGCTCGGGGACGACCTCGAGGGTGCCGTTTAGCGAACTTGTGGCCGACCACCGCCGTCATCGGTTCGCCACGAACGAAAGGGCCCCGGGCCGAAGCCCGAGGCCGCAATCGAGTAGCCCAGGGCCGGCTAGGCTGCGCGGATCTCGCGCAGGAAGGCGTCGACCTGGGCCTTCAGTGTCTCGCCGTTCTTGCCCAATTCGCTGGCGGAGGCCGACACCTGGCCGGCAGCCTCGCCGCTCCGGCGCGCCGCCCGGCTGACGCCGGTGATGTTGTTCGACACCTCGCCATTGCCTTCGGCCACCTGCTGGACGTTGTGAGCGATCTCCTGCGTCGAAACGCCCTGCTGCTCCACCGCCGCCGCGATCGCGCCGGCCGTGCCGCTCACCTGGCCGATGGTCTCGGCGATGCTGCGGATCGACACCACCGAGACCTGGGTTGCGTCCTGGATAGCCCGGATCTGGGCCGCGATCTCTTCCGTCGCCTTCGCCGTCTGAGTGGCCAGCGCCTTGACCTCGGACGCAACCACGGCGAAGCCCTTGCCGGCATCGCCCGCACGCGCCGCCTCGATCGTGGCATTGAGCGCCAGCAGGTTGGTCTGTCCGGCAATGCCGCTGATCAGGTCGACGACGTCGCCGATCTTCTGCGCCGTCGCGGCCAGGCCTTGCACCTGCGCGTTGGTGGCGTTCGCCTTCGTCACCGCCGCTGCGATCAGCTGCGTCGAACTGGTGACTTGCTGGGCAATCTCCCTGATCGAGGCGGAAAGCTGCTCGGTCGCCGTGGCGACAGTGTGCACGTTCCGCGTCGCCTCCTCGGAGGCCGCAGCCACGGTCGCGGTCTGACGTGTGGTCTCCTCCGACGTCGCCGCCATCGATTTCGCCGTCGACCGCAACTCGCTAGCCTGTGAGGCAACCGAATTGACCACCCCGCCGACACTGGCCTCGAACCGGTCGGCCAGGTCGAGCATCGCCTTGCGTCGCTCGGCCTCGGTACGCTGCTTCTGCGCTTCCTGCTCTGCGCGCAGGCGTCCGGTCTCGATCATGTTGTCCTTGAAGAACTGTACCGCCTTGGCCATCTCGCCGATCTCGTCGTGCCGCGACGCATAGGGGATGTCGACGCTCGAGTCGCCACCCGACAGCCGCATCATCACGCCGCTTATGGAGGTGAGTGGCCTGACGACCCCGCGCGAGACGGTCGCATAGCCGAGGCCGGCGATCGCCAGCGCCAGGAAGACCGCCAGGCCCACCACGATCGAAGTGATCTTCATGGTCGTCGCCTCGATTGCGGCAACCTTCGCCGCGCCACTCTGTTCCACCGCCTCGCGGAACTGCTTGAGCGCCGCCTGCAGCGTCGTCTCGGCCGGAACGACCGTCTTGGACAGCTGCTCGATGGCATCCGCCTGGGCAAAGGCCGCGGCCAGCTCGAAGACCTTCTTGGACGCGGCCTCGAACGAGCCGAGGGCGCCGACGATTCCGGCGCCGCTGTCGGTGATCGCGGCTGCCGTGTTGTCGGCCAGCGTCTCGCTCAGGGTCATTCTGACTTCGCCGAGAAGCGCCAGGAAGCGCTCCTGCATGGCCTTTAGCTTCTCGAGGTCCAATTCGGACGGAGCGGCGTGAACTTCGCCGATGGCGCGCTCGACGTTGATCGAGACCGCCATCTCCAAGCCGGAGAAGCGGCTGCTCTCGGCGTAGAGATCCTCCCCCAGGTCCCGGATATCGCGAGCGGCGAAGACGGCGATCGCGCCCATGACGCACAGGACGACCACGGCGGCGCTGAGCACGCCCCAAAGCTTGGTCGAAACCTTTAACCGCTTGAGCCTCGCGAACCCGACCATGACGGACCTCATCAACTTCGTGGTGAACACTCAGAAAATCGCCGGCCGGTTGACAGGCCGCTCGGCCTGTCAGCCGTGCCGGCCCGATCGCTACTTCTTGGCAGCGCCGAGTTTGGCCGCCGCTTCGATGAACTTCTTCGCGTCCGGCGTGGGCGGCCCCTTGGTCACCAGAGCGAGCACCTGCTTGATCTCCGCTCCGGCGACGGGCGCCACCGCCGGCGTAATGCTGGCACCGTTGCCATAGCCGATGGCGTTCGGAGCCTGGGCGACGATCTGGGAGAGCTGGACGAAGCTCTGCACCGGGCGGGCCTTGTCGGTGATCTCGGTGCCGCCGAGGAACTGGTTGACCACGAGCGTGCGCTGCCCCAGGCCCTGGGCGGCGGTCACGACGATGATCGGCTGGTCGCCGCCGCCGACGTCCTTCCACGACGTGATCTTGCCGGTGAAGATGTCCTTGAGCTGAGCCTCGGTCAGCGCCTTGACCGGGTTGGAGGGGTGGACGATGAACCTGAGGGTCTCGCCACCGACAGGCACCACCTCGAAGCCTTCGATGCTGATCGAGCCCGGGTTGGCCTTGTTCAGGTTGGCTTCGGTGAGCTTGATCGGCGAGGCGACCATGGCGACGTCGGACTTGCCGGCGTAGAGGTCCTTGAGGCCGTTGCCGTCGCCGTTGACGATGACGTTGACCTTCAGGCCGGTTTCCTGCTCGATCGCCGCCTTGTTAGGGTTGACGACGCCGGCCGCCACGGTGGCGCTGCCGCTGATCTTCAGCTCGCCGGCAGCGAGCGCATCGCCGTTGGCCAACAGCAGGAACACGGCCCCGGCCATCAGCGCTTTCTGGAACATGCAAGACATGTGAGCCCTTCCTTTCGAGTGGCGGAGTTAACCATCGATAGCGGGAGGCTACCGAAGAGGCGGAGACATCCCCATCAACCGAAAGTATGAGAGGCCTCGAATGTTCGGGAGCGGCACGACCGCCGAGCAGGCGTGGCCGTCGGCACGGCAGGCCCGGGACGACACTGGTCTCCTCGCCCTGGGCGAAGAGCGTGCCGCCGGCCTCGAGCAGGCTCTCTGGGCCAGGGACCCGGTCGCTTCGAACCGGGTCGGCCGTCCGGGATCGCCGATCGTCTCATGAGTGAGGCGCAGGATCGCCTGGTGCAGGCAGGACCGATCCTCGTCGCGCCGGGTGACCGGGCCAGCGACGAGGTCGGCGACCACGAATCGGCCGGCCCGCCTTCCGAATTCAGTCCGCGGCGGAATGGCCCTGCGAAGTGCGGGCGTGGCCGAACTCTCCCACCGCCTCGGCGCCGCTCCGGCCGGCCCTCGAAGGCAGCGAAGGGAGCATGGAGCGCAGCACGTCGTCTCGGCGAACGTAGTGGTGGAAGAGCGCCGCCGCCGCATGCAGGCCGATGAGGGCCAGCATGCCCCAGGCGAGGATCGCCTTGAGAAGCAGCAATACTTCCGCAATGTCCGGGTCGCCGAAGTCGGAGACCGGCGGAATGTTGACGCCGAACACCTCCAGCTCCTTGCCGGCGTAGCCGAGATAGGCCCAGCCGAGCAGCGGGACGGCGATGAGCAGGCCGTAGAACGCGGCGTGAACGAGACGGGCGACGATCTGCTCGGCGGTCCACTTGCCCTGGCGTGCGTGGCCGGGCTTCGGATGCAACAGGCGCCAGCCGAGGCGACAGATGACCACCGCGAGAAGGAGCATGCCGAGGCTCTTGTGCAAGGCGCGCGATCCGTCGACGATCCCGGGCACCATCACGAGGGTGTAGAGCGCGACGACGAGGCCGAGCGTCGTCCAATGGAAGGCCTTGCTGACGGGGTCGTACGAGGCGGGGCGTCGGCGGACCGAGGTCATCGTCATTGCCGGATCCTCGCGGCGCGAAGGTGGGGTCAAGGTCAACGGGCGGGCCCTGGTCGAGGCCGGCGATACGCTGCTCGTCCAGGACGGGAAGACCAGCGTCGGCAGGTCGGCGAAGTCGTCCGGGGGGGTCATGGCACTGGTTCTCTCGCTGCCTGTCTGGCCGGGCCTCCTGTCGGACCCGGCAAGATCGAGACTACGGAAGGGGTGCCCGCATCCCCATCAGTCGAAAGTATGAAGCGCTTCGAAAGCTCGGACGCGGCGGAGGGGAAACCGGCCGGCGAGCTCCGGGCGCGGCAGGACCGGACACCGAATGCCGGACTCGAGCCACCGGATCTGTCGGTCTCCGGACCGGACCGGGTGGGGCTGCGTCACCCACCTCTCTCCAGTAGCCCGGATCCTGTCAAAAACCGGCGATTCTGTCAAGGTAAAAATTACGCATTTCGACGATTTTTTTCCGCGGCATTCGAGGCCATGGACGATGCCCGTCGGCGGCAGGATCGGGCCAGACGGTCAAAATGATGAGGCCGCCCTGGAGGGCGGCCTTCATCGGGACGTCGGTTCTCCGGCGGCATTTCTCGGCAGGAGCCGGGGTCGACGAGGCGGGAGGGACCATGGGGCCACCTCCCGCGTCGCGGACGATCAGCTCGTCGGTTTGTTCTTGGGTTGGTTCTTCCTCTCCCAGGCGTTCGCCTCTTCGATCGCCTTCTTGAAGGCCTCGCCGGTGATCAGCAGCTCGTTCTTGAGCTTCGGATCCATGGCCTTCGGATCGCCCTTTTCGGTCTGCGGCATCTTGTTGTCGCGAACCGACTTGAGGATGCCGTCGATCTCGGAGGCGGCGTGCCGCGGGGTCATCAGCATCGTCAGGCGGTTCATGATCTTGTGGCCGTCCGGCGCATGGCAGGCCATGCAGTCGCCACCGCGCATGGCGAGCGCGACGGTCTTGTAGGTTTCGTCGAGCCGGGCGAGGTGCGGGTTGCCGGCGCTGTACTGCTCGGAGAAGAGCGTGATGTAGGGCTGGGTCTGACCCTTGTCATCCGACCACATCCACTGGCCGTCGAAGGCGGGCGGCTTCACCGGGGCCCAGGCCCACGGACCGCGATTGTCGTAGCTGCCCTCATGCGCGCGGGTGACGAACTTCGCCTTGCCGTCGGCGCCGAGGTAGAAGCGGATCTCGTTCGCCGTCTCGTAGGCTACCCACTTGTCGCCGTGGTGCCAGAAAGGATACGGATAGGCGCCCGGCGGCAGGGCGTTGCGGAAGTAGGCCTCGATCGAGACGATCGTGGTGCCTTCGGGCCCCTCGCCGAGGATCTTCTGCTTGCCGGAGAACATGAAGAGCGAGAAATAGGTGCTCCGCCAGAAATCGCTCTTGATGTAGGCGAGCTTCTTCTTGTCCCAGCCGAGCTTCGGCTGCTCTCCGCCCCACAGCACCACGTTGTCGTTCAGCGCGAGGTTCTCGTCGCCCGTGCCCATGCCATGGCGGCATTTATCGAACGCCGTCATGTCGTCGGGCTTCGCCACCGGGCAGATCTTGGACAGCGACGCGGCGAGCTTCTCGGCGTAGGATTTCATGTCGACCTTCTTGGTCGGCGACTCGCCGCAGGCGGCGAGGGTGGCCGCGACGGCGAGGACGCCGGCGAGACCCCAAGAGCGTGCAGTTGTCGGCATGTTGAACATCTGGATTCCTTTCCTCGGAATGGTCTCTTGGCTTGCGCCGTGGACGGTGGCGCCCAGGTAAGGCGCATGAGAGGGAGACTACGGATAAACCGCAGGCATCCCCATCAACCGAAAGTATGAGGAGCATCGAAAATTCGGGAGGGTCGGAGGCGGCGCCGGCGGGCGAGCTCCGGGAGCGTCCGGACCGCCGAACCGAGGCCGGCCGCCTCAGCGGTCGGCGTCGATGCTGACCCGAATACCGACGAAGGCCCCGACGCCCGGCCGCTGGAACCCCGTCGGGTCCTCGTAGCGCCGGTCCAGCAGGTTCTCGATCCGCGCGAACGCCGTCGCCCGGCCGGTCAGCCGATAGCTCCCGGCGACGTTCACGACCGTGTAGCCGGGCGCGCTCAGCCGCTGGACCGAGAAGTCACGGTTGCCGTCGACCCGGGATCCGACATAGAGGGCCGAGAGCGTCAGCGCCGTGTGGTCGTCGACCTGCCAGATCGCCGCCGCGCTCGCCTTGTGCTTCGGCCGGCGGAGCAGCGCCCATCCGGTCTCGTTGTCCCGTGCCTGCGTGTAGGTGTGGTCGCCCCTCAACGTCAGCCAGGGCGTGAGAGCGAAAGCGGCGAAGGACTCGACGCCCTCGGTCGTCGCCGACGGCCGGTTCTCGAGCGATGTGAATCCAGCGTTCGTGGTGATGAGGTCGGTGATGTCGTTGTGGAAGTAGGTGGCGCCGAAGCGGAGGCGGCCGTCGAGGAGCGATTGTTCGACCCCGGCGTCGTAGCCCTTGCTTCGTTCCGGCGTGAGCCGGGGGTTGGCGAAGAAGTTGAATGCCGGGTAACTGACGAACAGCTGCGACAGGCTGGGCGCCTTGAAGCCGGTGCCGTAGCTGGCCTTGAGGCGGGTCGCGGTTTCGCCGATCAGGAAGCTGGGTGCGATCCGCCAGGTGGTGACACCGCCGAAGCGCTCATTATCGTCACGCCTGACGCTGAGGCTGTTGAACAGCCGGCCGCCGAAGCCTGAGTCGAGCTGCAGATGGCCGGCGCCGGTCTTGTTCTCGGCCGTCGTCGTGCCGTCGTCGAGGCCGTCAGTCGCATGCTCCAGCCCGCCGGTAAGCGTCTGCCCGGCGCCGATCGCGAGCACACCCAGCCAGTCGACCTTGGCCCGGTCGCCGCTGTAGGCGGTCGTCGGCGTCAGCACAGGGTCCGGTCCGACGATCTCGCGCCGATGCTCGGAATAGGCGATGCCGGCACGCTGCTCGAAGGCGCCCTCGAAAGCGAGGTGACGCGCCTCTAGGCGGCTGACCAGAAGACGGCTCTCCGAGCGGCTCTGCGCGGCGGCCGGCGTCGCGGGAAAGGTCGAGAAGTCGTCGCCGGTGAAGCGGAGTCTGGCGTCGGCATAGCGGGCAACCAAGCCAAGGCTGAACTCGTCGCTGAGCTTCGCCTCCAGACGCGTCGAGGCGGTGAGGTTATCGGCCCGGTCGCCGATCCGCCCGCGCCCCGGCGGCAGCAGCGACGAAGGCGTCACCGGCGTATCCCCGGCATGAAGATGCGCGACATTGAAGGCATAGTCGAAGCGGTCGGCGGAACCTCTCACGCCGGCGGTCTGGTTGAAGGTCGAGAAGGATCCGCCTTCGAGGGTGGCCGTCGCTCGTGTCGGCCACGCGCCCTTGCGCGTGACGATGTTGATGACGCCGCCGATGGCATCGGAGCCATAGAGGCCGCTCTGCGGTCCGCGCAGGACCTCGATCCGTTCGATGTCGGAGGTCAGCAGGTTGCCGAAGTCGAAGGCGCCATTGGCGTTGCTGGGATCACCGGCATCGACGCCGTCGATCATCACCTTGGTGTGGTTGGTGTTGGTGCCCCGCAGCGAGACGGTCGTCGCACCGCCTGGCCCTCCCGCCTGGACGACCGTGACGCCGGGGATGGCGCGAAGGACGTCCGGCACCGTTCGCTGCTGGCCGCGATCGATGTCGGCGGCGGTGACCACGGTGACGGTACTGCCGACCTGGTCGATCGGCATGGGACGGCGGGTCGGCGAGACGGTGATGACCAGGGGCTGGCGTTCGTCGGCGGCGGCCGCCGACGGAAGTAGCAGCGACGCAAGGAGGAACGCAGCCCGGAGGGCCGCCTGGGAATGGTCGGAGAAATGCACGGGAGACCCTCGCGGCGATCGTGATCCGTCACCGCGAACAAAGGCTGAAGTCGTCCCTAGCGGGATCCGGCTCCGGTCTCCATCGGGGCACCCCGCCCAATGTGCTCGCGCGTGACCACGGTGATGGCAGGTCTCCTGGCTTGCGGGTCCTTGCCTTGCGCCGCCTTCCCGGTTTCCCAGTGGCGTCTCGTGGCGCTCGGCTCGCCGCTCACAGTTGCGGGGGCAGCCGCGGCATCGGCCGAAGCCTTCACCGCGTTCCCATTCAATCCCCGAAGGGAACCATCGGCCGGGACCCTAGCGGGTGGGTCGGCGGCGCGTCAATCGACGAACCGGGATCACATCAGGTTCACGACAACGATCGCCGCCAGGATCACGCCGCCGAGGCAGGCGAGGAACAGGTTCCAGGGGCCTAGATGCGATCGGGAATTCGGCTGGAACGAGATGGCGCGGCCGAGGTCGAGGTTGGTCTGCAGGCGCCGGTTCATGTCCTCGCGCGCCCGGGCAGCCTGGGCCGCGCGCACCGGATCGTCGGGCGCGCTCATGACGTCTTGGCGCCCGCTGCCTGGACTAGCCCCAGAATACCACCGGGATTCAGGCTGTCGACCATGGCGGTCGGGATCAGGATGGTAGCGCCGCGTTCCTTGGTGGTCTCGTAGATGATGTTCATGGCGCGGAGCTGGAGCGCGGCCGGGCTCTTCGCATAGATCTCCGCCGCCTCGACGAACTTCTGGGCGACCATCCGCTCGGCGTCGCCCAGGATCACCCGCGCCTCCTTCTCGCGCTCGGCCTGGGCCTGCATGCTCATGGCGTTCTGCAGGCCGGCAGGGATGGTCACGTCGCGGATCTCGACCGAGATCACGGCGACGCCCCATTCGCCGATCTTGCGTCCGATCTCGTCCTTGAGGCGGTCGTCGGCCTTCCTCCGATCCGAGAGCAGGACGGTGAGCGCCGTCGAGCCGATCACCTCGCGCAGCGTCGTCTGTGAGACGCGACCGATGGCGCCCGAGTAGTCCGCGATCTCGAGGCCGGCCTTCTCGACGTCGTGCACCTGCCAGAAGACGATGGCGTCGACGTTGACCGGCACCGTGTCGCGGGTCAGCGCCTGCTCGGCGAAGAAGTCGATGGTCTGGATGCGCTGGTCGATGCGCATGGCGATCTGGTCCACGAACGGGATGATCAGGAAGTAGCCCGGCCCACGGATCGAATGCAGCCGGCCGAGTCGGAGCAGGATCGCCTTCTCCCACTGGTTGGCGATCATCAGTGAACGCGGGATCAGGAGGGCGATGATGACGAGGACCGCGGCCAGGACATACCCGGCAAACTCGCCATGGCTGTAGGCGAGCCAGGCAGAGCCGCCGGCGAAAGCCAGCGTGATGCCGGCCAGCACCGATGCCGGCTGGTTGGCGTTCCTCGGAAACAATGGCAATGCCATGTCATCCCCCCGTTTTCTTGACGATCTGGACGATGCGGCGCGCGACCTGCGCCGGCTCGACGCCGCCGGCGCGCGCCGCGGCGATGGCCCGATGCGCCAGCTCCTCGACGCGCATCTCGGTATCGTTCGGGTCGATCCTCGGCGGCGCCTCGGCGACGAAGGTGCCCTTGGCCCGGAGGATGACGATGGCGCCGCGGCGCTCGAGCTCGCCATAGGCGTGGCGGACCGTGTTGAGGTCGACCTTCAGGGCGACCGCCACCTGCCGCATCGTCGGCATCTGCTCGCCCGGCCGAAGCGTGCCCTCGCCGATCGCGCGCAGCATCTGGTCGCGGATCTGCACGTAGATCGGCACGCCGTTAGCTTCCAGCGTGAGCCTGTCGAGCGGAATCTGTACGTCTGTATGCATCTTATATAACAAGAGCACATTAGGGCACGTTCGGCAAGCCCGCGCCGGTTGACCCGCCCGACCTCGCCTCTACACTCGCGGCCCGATGAACACCCGGATCTTCGCCCCCGAGTTCAAGGAGACGCCCTACTGGTGGGAGGCGGCCGATCCGGCAGCCTCGTCGCCGGCCGATCTGCCGCCGGTGCCGGACAAGATCGACGTCGCCGTCGTCGGCGGTGGCTATGCCGGGCTCTCCTGCGCGCTCGAGCTCGCCCGCCGCAACATCGCCTGCGCGGTCTTCGACGCCGAGCCGATCGGCTTCGGCGCGTCGTCGCGCAATGCCGGCATGGTCTCGGGCGGCATCAATGTCGGCAAGGGCGTCGACCTGACGGCAACCTACGGCGCCGAACGCGCCAAGGGTATGCTGGACGAAGCCAACCAGGCCTATGGCCATATGGAGCAGATCCTGGAGCGCGAGGGCATCGACGCCCGCTACCAGCGCTTCGGCCGCTTCGTCGGCGCCCACAGCCGCCAGCAGTTCGGCGCGCTCGAGCGCCGCGCCGCCTGGCTCGCCGAGACCACCGGCCAGTCGGTCGAGGTGATCCCGGAGACGCGGCAGCGGGAGGAGATCGGCAGCGACTTCTATCGCGGCGGCATCGTCGTCAACCGTGCCGGCGGGCTGCACCCGGCGCTCCTGGTGCGCGGCCTCGCCGAGGCGGCGGAGCGCGCCGGCGCCCGCCTGATCGGACGCACCCGGATCGAGGCGATCGCTGGCGGCCCCGGCCGCTTCCTGCTGGCGACGCCGCGCGGCACGGTCGAGGCGCGCGAGGTGATGATCGCCACCAACGGCTATACTGGGGCGGTGACGCCATGGCTCCGCCGCCGGCTGATTCCCGTCGCCAGCTTCATCGTCGCGACCGAAGAGCTTCCGGAGACGCTGGTCGCCGAGCTGATCCCGAAGCGGCGGGTGATCGCCGACACCAAGCGAATCCTCTTCTACTTCCGGCTTTCTCCGGACGGACGCCGGCTGCTTTTCGGCGGCCGGGCCCGCTTCAGCCAGGTCGGCGCCAAGACCAGCGCGCCGATCCTGCACCGCTTCATGACCACCGTCTTCCCGCAGCTGGAGACGACGAAGCTGACCCACGCCTGGACCGGCAATGTCGCCTTCGCCTTCGATTTCATGCCGCATCTCGGCACCAACGAGGGCATGCACTACGCCGTCGCGTGCAACGGCTCGGGCGTCATCATGCAGACCTGGCTCGGGCATCAGGTGGCGCTGAAGATCGCCGGCGGCACCAACCGCGTCTCCTCGTTCGACGGCCTCGGCTTCCCGACCCGACCGCTCTACGGCGGGCGACCCTGGTTCCTGCCGGCGGTCGGAGCCTGGTACCGCTGGCGCGACCGGATCGATCGCTGGCTTGACTAGGCGTTGACCTCACCCCATCCGCTGGTATGTTGCGCGCGAGCTCGGACTACCCTTAGGGAGTCGGTATGGCGCGCGCGCTACTCGCGCTGGGTCTTGTGGCGGCGCTCGCCGCCTGTACGTCGCGTCCCCCCGCTCCCCCGCCTTCAGTTACCGGCATTCCCGCGACGGACGGTTTCGTCGCCTGCCAGACGGGCCTGACCAGCTCGGGCGCGTTGTTCGAGGTGCTGGTGCCGCTGCGCACCCGCGAGGGCTGCGGCTTCGATGAAGGGATCAAGATCACCGCGACGCCGTCGGCGCTGAACCAGCCGGCCGTTCTGGCATGCCCGACGGCGCTGGCGCTGACCCGCTTCGACCTCGACGTGGTGCAGCCGGCCGCCCAGCGTCATTTCGGCAAGCGCGTCACCAAGATCCATCATGTCGGCGGCTATGCGTGCCGGGGCATCAACGGCAGCCGCAAAATGAGCCAGCACGGCTACGGCAGCGCCATCGACGTCATCGGCTTCGATCTCTCCGACGGCACGCGCATCCTGGTCAGCCGCGACTGGCGCGCCGCCGGCCCCCGTTCCGGCTTCCTCCACGAAGTCGCGCGATCCGCCTGCAATGTCTTCCGCGTGGTGCTGACGCCGGCCTATGACAAGTACCACCATGACCACTTCCACCTGGATCTCGGTCCCGACCGCCTCTGCGGCATCTAGGGCGTGACCGCGAACGACCGCCCGCGCATCGGTTGGTTCACCTGGATCGGCGTCTTCCTCGCTCTCTTCGGTCCCGTCGTCGTCGCCGGTCCGCCGGCGCTGCTGGCTGGCGACCCGGAGTCGCCGGCGGCGGTCTTCGTCGTTCTCTGTTCGATGTGGGGGCTGCTGATCGTGCTGGGCGCGATCGTCACCGGACCCGAGCGCGCACCGCTGTCGACGATCGGCCTCCAGCCATTCCGCTGGCGTTCGGTGGGACTGGGGCTCGGCGGCGCCGTAGCTACCATCCTGACGCTGCTGCTCGTGCTGGCTCCGTTCGGCCACGAGACCCATGCCGACATCGAGCGCGGCGTCGGCGTGCTCACCGCCTGGCCGCTCTGGCTGCAGATCATGGCGGTCATCACCGCCGGCGTGGTCGAGGAGCTGCTCTACCGTGGCTACGCGATCACACGCCTGGAGCTCCTCCTGGGCAACCGCGTCGCCGCTGCGGGCCTCCCCCTCGCCGTCTTCACGGTCGTCCACCTGCCGTTCTGGGGCGCCGGCAGCGCGGTCGCCGTGCTTGCCGGCGGGCTCGCGCTCACGCTTCTCTTCCTCTGGAAGCGCGACCTGCTGCTGGTCGCCGTCGCGCACACCGCGATCGACGCCTTCAGCCTGTTCGTCCAGCCCGTGCTCGGGCTCGGCTGATCACCCCTCGACGACCTCGATCTCCTTGGTGATCTTGGCGCCGCTGCGGGCGAACATCACCGAGGCCGAGCAGTACTTCTCGTGGCTGAGGGCGACCGCGCGCTCGACCTTGTCGCGGGCGAGGCCCTTGCCGGTCACCGTGTATCTCACATGGACGCCGGTGAAGACCTTGGGCTCATCGGTGGCGCGCGCCGCCTCGGCATTGACCTCACAGCCGGTGACGGGTTCGCGGCCCTTCTCAAGGATGTGAACGACGTCGAAGGCGGTGCAGCCGGCCATGCCGACCAGCAGCAGTTCCATCGGCCGGATGCCGAGATTGCGCCCGCCGGCCTCCGGCGCGCCGTCCATCACGATGCCGTGGCCGCTGCCGGATTCGCCGAGAAACGCCCGGCCCTCGATCCACCTCGCCCGCGCCTTCATCAAGACCTCCTTCGAAAAACCGGAGGCCTCTTTAGCACAGGTCAGGCAGCTTCCGCCGCCTTCGGGCCGATGTAACGGGAGAGCGGCCGGATCAGCCGCCCGTCCCTCGCCTGCTCGAGCGCATGCGCGACCCAGCCGGCGACGCGGCCGACAGCGAAGATCGCGGTGAAGGCATCCCTCGGGATCGCCAACGCCTCCAGCAGCAGCGCCGTATAGAACTCGACATTGGTATCTAGCCGGCGGCCGGGCTTGACGCGGGCGAGGATGGCGACAGCGTCGGCCTCGACCCGCTCGGCGAAGGCGAGCCGGCCGGCATCGCGCGACAAGGTCCGCACCACCTGCTTGAGTACGTCGGCGCGCGGGTCGCGCACCTTGTAGACCCGATGGCCGAAGCCCATCAGGCGCTCGCCAGAGGTCAGCCGCGCCTCCAGCCAGGGCCGAATGTTCTCGGGTCCCCCGATCCCGTCCAGCATGTCAAGAACCGGTCCCGGCGCGCCGCCATGCAGCGGACCTTCCAGCGCCGCCAGCGCCGCAACCACCGCCGGCACCAGCCCCGCCTGAGTCGAGGCGACGACGCGCGCGGTGAATGTGGAGGCGTTGAATCCGTGGTCGCTGACGGTGGTAAGGTAGGCGTCGAGAGCAGCGACCTCGGCCGTGGCGGCGGGCATGCCCCGCAGCATCCTCAGGAGATCCGCAGCCGTCGAAAGCGACTCATCCGGCGCGACCGGCGCGAGTCCGGCCCGGGTCCGGATCAGCGCAGCCAGAAACACCGGCGCCGCACCGGCGAGGACGGCCGCCGGGTGCAGGCCCGCAATCTCCTGCAATGTTGCGAGCGCGGCACGGAGGCCGGGAACCGGATCGAGATCGGCGCCGGCCGCGATCGCCTTGGCCGAACGCCCATAGGCCGCCAGGCGCGCCCGTCCGAGCAAGCCGGCGACCCGGGTCCGGTCGAGCCCATCGGCGACGAAGCCCTCCCACAGGCGAGCGGCTACGCCTTCGAACCCGTCGCGGGCGACCAGGGTCGCCACCGGGACGCCGCGGATGACCAGCCGCCCGGCCTCTCCGTCGACGTCGCTCAACACCGTGTCCGCCGCCACCACTCCGTCGAGACCAGATGTGCCCGCCATGATGCCCTCCTGACAAGTCGGGACAGGTTTGCTGCCGTACTGATTGTTGTCAACGTTGATTAAGTTGTTAAGCTGATCCATGGCATCGCCCTATCTCAGCGCCACGGAGGCGGCGGCGCGGCTCGGCGTAAAGCCGGCGTCGCTCTATGTCTATGTCAGCCGCGGCCTGCTGCGATCGGAGCCCGGAACCGGCCGCAGCCGGCGCTACCGCGTCGAGGACATCGATCGCCTGATGTCCCGGCGCGAAGGCGCCGAAGGCGCCCTCGACTTCGGCGCGCCCGTGCTCGACTCGGCGCTGACCCGCATCGCTGAGGGACGCCTCTTCTATCGCGGCCACGACGCGCTCGACCTTGCCGCCAAGGCGACGCTGGAGGAGGTCGCCTGCCTCCTCTGGAACACTACCGATGACGTCGCGTTCGGAAGACGGAACCATCCGCAACCGGTCGAGGCGCCCAAGGGCCGTCTCGATCCCACGCTCCGGCTGCAGGCGATGCTGCCGCTGGCGGGCATCGCCGATACCAGCGCCAGCGCCCAGGACCGCGACGCCCGCCTTGCCGCTGCCGGCCGCGTGCTGCGTTTCGTTGCCGGCGTCCTCTCCGGCAGGCGCTCAGGCTCGATACCTTGCCACCAGCTCCTAGCGACAGCGTGGAAGGTGAAGCCGCCGGCCGCGCCTCTGATCCGCGCCGCGCTCGTGCTCTGCGCCGACCATGAGCTCAACCCCTCCTCATTCGTCGCCCGCTGCGTCGCCTCGACCGGCGCCTCGCTCCATGACGCCGTCTCGGCAGGCTTGGCGGCGCTTCAAGGGCCGCGCCATGGCGGCGTGACGCGGCGTGCCGCGGCCTGGCTTCGCGAGATCGACGGCGCCGCTGATCCAGCTCGCGCCGTGGCCGAGCGCGCCCGCCGCGGCGACCGCTTCCCCGGATTCGGACACCCGCTCTATCCCGCCGGCGATCCCCGCGCCCGCTTCCTCATGGACGCGCTGGCGAAGGTCTTTCCCCGCGAGCCCATGCAGAAGCGCATGCGCGCCATTGCCGACGCGGTCGCCCTGCAGACCGGCACGCCCGCCAACGTCGACTTCGCCATGGTGGCGCTCGCCCGCGTGCTCAAGCTTCCGGCGGAGGCGCCGATCCTTCTCTTCACGCTGGGACGGACCGTCGGCTGGCTCGCCCATGCGCTGGAGCAGCAGGCGACCGGCCGGCTGATCCGCCCCCGCGCCCACTACATCGGACCGCTCTAAAGCGGCCCCAGCTCCTTCGAAAGCCGTGCCAGCATCTCCAGGCCGAAGGGTGTCGGCTGCTGGCTCGGCTGGCGCTGATGGACCTCGGCGATGCCGAGACGCCGTGCGGTCAGGCGCTTGCCGTAGCAGAGGAAGGTCTCGATCGAGGCCATCAGGAAGGTGATCAGCGGCAGGATCGAGCGGTAGAGGCGCTCGGCCTCGGCCTCGTCGCCCGCCTGCATCGCCTCGTAGACCTTGACCTGCACCTCGAAGCATTCCGGCGCCGGGATCATGCCGACGCAGCCGGCGCGGAAATTGTCGGTGAGCTCGAGCCCGCCGCGGCCGTTGAAGACGCGGAACACGCCCTCGGTCTCCTCGATCAGGCTGCGGATCGCATTGGCCGGCGCCTCGCCCTTGAGCAGCGAGATGTTCGGGTGGTTGCGGTTGAGGGTCTTGAGGCCCGCGTTCGAAAGCCCGATGCCGATGTACTGGGCCGCGTTCTGGATCGCGACCGGGAGCTCGGCGCGCTCGGCGACGGCACCGAAGAAGCGGAGATACTCGATCTCGGCGAGGCCTGCGACCGGGGGCGGCTGCAAAATCACCCAGGACGCGCCGGCCGCCTTCGCCGCCCGCACCATCTCGACCTGTCCGTCGACGCTCGGCTCGGCGACGGTGACCGCCAGGGGCACGCGCCCGCCGACATCCTCGCCGACCCACTCCAGCAGCTGACGCCGCTCGTTCGTCTGTAGCTTGCCCACCTCGGTCGCGAGGCCAAGCACGGCGAGGCCCTGCGGCTGGTGCCTCAGGCATCCCTCGACCTGGCGCCGCATGAGCTTGCGGTCGACGCGGCCGCTCGCGTCGAAGAATGCGTAAAGGATGGGATAAATGCCCTGAAACATTGATCTTTTTCCCGCTTCATTGGAGTGCAGCATGCCTTCCGTCCAGCCCGGAAAATGTTATACGGTATGTTTATCGGGGAGAACTCGACCGTACGCGAGAACCTTCGCTATTGCACGGTCGACACGAGGGGATGGACTTCAGACGCAGCCGACGCCGGTGGCTGCGCGTCGCCGGCCTCGCAATCACCGCCTGCGTGCTCGGGCTCTACGCCTGGGGCACCATGGCAGGCTACCAGCAACGGCTGGCGATGGCGGCTGACCATGCCGCCGTGGGCGCCTTCGTCATCGAAGAACGTGTCCAGCGCGTACTCGACAGAAGCGAGCAGCTCGATCTTGCATCAATCGAGCCGGTGCTAGCGGAACTCGCCGACGGCTCCGGCGTTGCGGCTTTGCTGAGCGAAACCGGCGACATCGTCACCGCCCACCCGGCGCGTCCGTCGGCCGCGTGGATCGCGCGAGCAGTGGCGGAGCGACGACCGCAGATGCCAATAAGCATCTTCGGCGTCGAGCGCGACGACGGTGCGTCCTTCGTCGTCCACTACCGGCCGATTGCCGGCTGGCCGCTGATCGCGGTCGTCGCCGCCTCCGAGACCGAGGCGCTGCGCTCCTGGTGGCCGATGTTCTGGGTGAGCGCCGCCTTCGCGCTGCTGGTGGTCGGCGGCATCATCGGCCTCAACGAGCTGCTGATCCGCGAGATCAAGCAGCGCCGGGCCAGCGAGGGAAGGTTCCGCGACTTCGCCGAGTCGACCTCCGACTGGCTTTGGGAAAAGAACCGCGATCTCCGCTTCACCTACGTCTCGCCGCATGCCGACGTCCATGGCGGCGGCGCGCTCACCGACGAGGTTGGCAAGACCCGGCGCGAGACCCAGCCGCTGGTCTCGGAAGCCCTGCTCGCCGCCCATGAGGACGACCTGGCGCAGCGGCGGCCCTTTCGCAACTTCACCTTCGCCCGCATCGACGTCTCGGGCCGTCGCCGTAACATCTCGATCAGCGGCCGTCCGTTCTACGACGAGAACGGCGCCTTCCAGGGCTATCGCGGCACCGGCCGCGACATCACCGCCGAGATCGAGGCCTGGGACATCGCCGCCAAGGCCCAGTCGAAGCTCGACCAGCAGCGCCACCTGCTGCAGGCGATCATCGACACGGTCCCGGCAGCGATCAGCGTCAAGGACAAGGAGCTCCGCTACGTCCTGGTCAACGAGGCCCTGAAGGAGCGCGTCCTGCTGCTGGCGCAGATGCCGGGCGGACAGATCCTGGGCAAGCGCTCAACCCAGGTGTTCGGTGAGGCCTTCGGCGGCCAGGACGAGGTGATCGACCGCCGCGTGATCGAGACCGGAAAGCCGATGCCGTTCCACGAGATCCACTCGGCCGACCACGACGGCATCGACCGCACCTTCCTGACCACGCGCCAGCCGCTCAAGCTCGATGAGGGCGGCACCGTCTCGATCCTGTCGGTCGCCATCGACGTGACCGAGCGACGTCAGGCCGAAAGCCGGCTCAAGGATGCGATCGAAGCGATCAACGCCGGCTTCGCCATGTTCGACCCGGGCGACCGGCTGGTCGCCTGGAACCGGCGCTACGCCGACCTGTGGGCGGCCTCGGCCGATCCCGCCGTCCCCGACGGGCGCGAACGCATCTCGCGCCTGCTTCGTCGCGGCATCCGCTTCGAGGACCTGGTGCGCGGCCTCGCCGACGCCGGCAGCCACAGGGCGGCCGGCATGACCGACAAGGAGGCGTGGGTCGACGGCCGCATCGCCGCCCACGAGGCGCCGGGCAACCCCATCGAGCTCCGCATCGAGAATTCGTGGATCCGCGTCAGCAACCACCGCACCGAGGACGGCGGCTACGTGACGCTGATGACCGACATCACCCAGCTGAAGCAGCGCGGCGCCGAGCTCGCCGCCCAGTCGAGCCTGCTCAGGGCGACGCTGGAGAGCCTCGGCGAGGGCGTCGCGGTCGTCGATTTCTCCGGCCGCCTGCTCGCCTGGAACCGGCCCTATGTCCAGCTGGTGGGCCTTCCGGTCGACTTCGCCGGCGGCACGCTGGCGGACGCCATCGCCGAACAGGCGCGCTCGGGCGAGATCGACTCTGCCAGCGTCGGCGACGTGCTCGAGGGCTGGCGCCGGGCGATCGCGACGCGCGAGCCGGTGCATGTCGAGCGCCGTCGCGCCGACGGCACTCACATCGAGCTGGCCGGCCTGCCGGTCGCCGGCATCGGACATGTGATCACCGTCCGCGACGTGACCAAGGAACGGCGCACGATGCTCCAGCTCCAGGAGGCGCGCGACCGGGCGGAATCCTCGAACCGGGCCAAGTCGGCGTTCCTCGCCAACATGAGCCACGAGCTCCGAACGCCGCTCAACGCTATCCTCGGCTTCGCCGAGGTGATGGAGCAGCAGCTCCTGGGTCCGCTCGGCAGCAACCGCTACGTCAACTACGCCGCCGACATCCGCTGGTCGGGCAATCACCTCCTGCAGCTCATCAACGATGTGCTCGATCTCTCCAAGATCGAGGCCGGAAGGGCGGAGCTGATCGAGGAAGTTCTGGACGTCCCCAGCCTCGCCCGCGACTGCGTGCGCCTCCTCGACGAGCGCGCGCGCGACGCCGGCGTACGCTGGCGCGAGGTGATTCCGACCGAGCTTCCCTCGCTGAAGGCGGATGCGCGCGGCATCCGCCAGATCCTGCTCAACCTCCTCACCAATGCGGTGAAGTTCACGGGCACCGGCGGCACCGTCACCTTCGAGGCGCGCCAGGAGACCGACGGCGGCCTCGCGCTGACGATCGCGGACACCGGCACCGGCATCCCGGATTCCGAGCTGGCCCATATCTTCGAGCCGTTCCGCTACCGCTCGAACGCGCTCGTCAGCCGTGCCAAGGAGGGCACCGGACTCGGCCTCTCGATCTGCAAGCGCCTGGTCGAGATGCATGGCGGGACGATCGAGCTCACGAGCAAGATCGACCACGGGACCACCGTCACCGTCCGCTTTCCGGCGAGTCGCGTGGTCGAGCCGGTCAACCCTTGAGCTTGTTCCAGGCGGCGACGAAGGCCCGTGCAGCTTCGGCGACCTGTCGGGATGTCTTGCCCGGCTGGTAGAGCGCCGACCCGAGGCCAAAGCCGCCGGCACCGGCCGCCGCGTACTCGGCCATGTTCTCCGGCACGATGCCGCCGACCGGAAGCACCGCGACGGTCTTCGGCAGCACCGCTTTCATCGCCTTCAACACCTTGGGCGGATTGGCCTCGGCCGGGAACAGTTTCAGCGCGTCGGCCCCGGCCGCGAGCCCGGCAAAGGCCTCGCTCGGCGTGGCGAAGCCCGGCATCGCGATCAGGCCGCGGGCCTTGGCCCGGGCGATCACCTGGACGTCGGTGTGCGGCATCACGATCAGCGTGCCGCCGGCATCGGCGACGGCGTCGACGTCGGCCGGCTTCAGCACGGTACCGGCCCCGACCACGGCGCGGCCGGCCAGCGCCCTGGCCAGCCGGCGGATCGACTCCAGGGGCTCCGGCGAGTTGAGCGGCACCTCGATCAGCCGGAAGTTCTCGGCCACCAGGGCCTCGCCGATCGCGACGGCTTCGTCCGGCTTGACGCCACGCAGGATGGCGACCAGCGGCAGCACCGCCATGGCCTCGGCAAAGCCCATCGATGTCGACATTCCCGCTCCCGGTCTAGAGTGCGGCACACCCTAGCAGGAGACTTGGCCGATGCCGATTGCCCACCCGATCGAACTCGTGGATGCGAGCCCCGAGGTCCGCGCCGTCTTCGACGACATCATGGCGACCCGCAAGACCGACTGGGTCAATAATTTCTGGAAGGTCCTGGCGCATCACCCGCCGACGCTCAAGCGCACCTGGGAGAGCGTGAAGGAGGTGATGGCGCCGGGCGCCCTCGATCCGCTGACCAAGGAGATGATCTACCTCGCCGTCAGCGTCACCAAGGGCTGCGAGTACTGCATCGCCTCCCACACCGTGGCTGCCCGCGCCAAGGGCGCGAGCGAAGCCATGCTCGGCGAGCTGATGGCCGTCATCGGCATGGCCAACGAGACCAACGCGCTGGTGACCGGATACCAGGTCGAGGTCGACGAGCGGTTTCGGTAGTAGCGGTAGCAAGCAGATTGCATGCGCTCACGCGCACCAGCGCCTAACCTGTCTGCCTGACGGAGGCTTCCTGATGCCCGGCGTAGTGAAGCAACACCCCAAACGCGACTTCGGCCAAACCCTTAATGCTAGTCGCTACGATGACCCTCGCGGAGGGAGGGCGTCGGCTCTCGAGCGCAATATTCTGCGCTACAGGGCCACCGAAGCCACCATCTACCTCTTCTATGCTGAGGAGGTCCGCGACTTCATGCTGACAGACGTCTACAAAGCAGCCGTCCGCAAACCGCATGAGGACATTTGGCGGGAGTCTGACGAACAGCGATTGCATCGAGTGCTCAACGATCTGCTGAGAGATGCCGAGAAGAAGAAAAAACTTCCCGCTGGCGATGCTGAAGCGCTGCGGCGAACTTTCACAAGGGAACGTCATCAAGGCAGAAAGCTCAAAATCGCCCTCTCTTACGCGATCACAATCGGCATGTTCTCGGAAGCGGAGGCCGACGAAGTAAAATCGCTTCTGGACTACAGGAACGACATTGCGCACCGAATTCATCTGATGATGTCAGACATCAGCCGGAATAGCTGGGCGGCTAGTCATTCTGCCTATGCTGCACCAACCTACAAAGGCGATGCGCTCGATCGCTTACGCGCGTACAGGCGCTCGTTATGGGAGCGAGCGAGTGGCAAATTTATTTTGACACTGTCTGGAGATCGCATCTTGTTCGAGCATGCCGAACACGTGTTCGAGCAAGACCTGAAACGCTTGGACCGTCTCATCAAGAGGCAGATTGGGAAGGACCGCGAACGATACGACGCAATCAGATCTGAACTAGATATGGAGGGCACGGAGTTTGTGGACGACCTTTCGCCACGCTTTCCTGCCAATCATCGGCCAGCCCGCCAAGGCTACGGAGATGACTACATTCCCGAGACGGGGCACCTCACAAAACGCGGAGTCGAAATCTGCTACCGACTTTTCGATTTAGGTAAAAGCCCGATTGCGGTCGCGTATCTAATGGGAATGACGCTTCGCTCCGCCGAAAGACGTCAACGGAGTTGGGTCGCGGCGGGCGGTCTTCAACGCGCGCGAGCAGAGGTCGAGCGTTATGATGTGCGCTCGATGCGACGGCTACCTCCGTCGTAGAGGACCCCGCGCGTGCAGCACAAAAGTATCCCTACTGGAACATCTCCCCCTTCGCGTCCTCGTCGAGCGGCCAGATCGGGCGGCGGAGCTTGGTAAAGGTGACCTTGCGGGGATCGCCGGGATAGGGCCCGCCGCAGTCGACGTAGAGGATCTCGGCGGCGAACTTGGCGAAGGCGTCGTAGAAGTGGTTGCTCGACTTCACGATCACGATCTTCTTCCTGGTCGGATCGATGCCGACCACGGTGAAGAGCGAGGGGTCGAAGGTCTGGGAGCGGCTGGTCTTCAGCACCACCTCGATGCCGTGGACGCGGATCGCGACCGCATCGCCCATCGGCACCACCGAGCCGCGGAAGGTCTGGGTGGCGTTCGGCACGCATTTCAGCACCTCGACCTCGGCGTCGATCGGCTCGCCGCCGTCGGGCGTGCATTTGCCGCCGAAGCGGAGCTTGAGCTTCGCCCCTGGGCCCGCCGCCATGCAGAAGCGGACCGCGATCGGGTCCCAGAGGGCGCCGAGGCAGGCGTCGGTGAAGCCGCGTTCGATCAGGCCCCTGAGCAGGAAGGTGCCGTCGCCGGCGACGCCGCCGCCGGGATTGTCCCAGCGGTCGGCGAGCACGACCGGCCCCCTCGGCGCAGCGATCGCATGGTCCAGCGCCTCGTCGGTCTTGTGGTGCGGCGTGGCGCCGGTGACGCGGACGGAGTTGATCTCCTCGCCCAGCGCCCTGGCCAGCTTCGCGCCCGACTCGGGCCGGCCGTCGGTGATCACGATCACCTTGGTGCCCATCTCGGCGACGTCGGCGGCGGTGAAGCCGTGCGCGATGGTGATCGAGAGGATGCCGTCATGGCCCTCCATCGCCTTGATCCTGTCGACGAAGCTGCGGCCGGGCTCGCGGCTGGTCATGAATGCCGAGACCGAGCGGCAGTCGTAGACGCTCATCACCGGCTTGACCTCGCCGCGCGCGGCGCGAAGGCAGATCGACAGCAGCTCCTCCGCCCGGTCGGCGAAGTCGATATGCGGGAACTCCTTGAAGGCGATGAGCACGTTGGTCCCGGTCGTCATCTCGCGCGTGATGTGACAATGCATGTCGAGCTCGGCACCGATGATCGTCTTCGGGCCGACGATGGCGCGGCAGCGCTGGATCAGGTCGCCTTCGCAGTCGTCGTAGCCGTGGGCGACCATGGCGCCGTGCAGGCCCAGCAGCACGATGTCGACCGGCATCGCCGCCTTCAGCTGCCCCAGGATCTCATCGCGCAGCCCCTCGTAGACGCCGCGGTTGACCAGTCCGGCCGGGTCGGCCCAGGCCGCGGTGCCCTCGATCAGGGTGAAGCCGTCCTGACGCGCCCGCCGCCTGGCGATGGCGAGCGGTGCCGTGCACAGCGTCGGCTCCGGCGGATGCTCGCCGGGCTTGGCGTACATCCCCTCCCGGAACATCTCAAGGTCGGTCGGGATCGGCGCGAAGGTATTGGTTTCGGTCGCCAGCGCCGCGGCGAAGACACGCATGGGGAAGCCTCCGGGAAGGGAACCCCAGGCTTCCTCCTAGAGGCCGACCGTGTCCAGGATCTCCTTCACCACCGCGGAACACTCGAAGTGGTCCTCGGCGATCTTGCGGGCGGCCTTGCGGTGAGTCTCGTAGTCGGCGTCGATGGCGTCCAGCGCCGCGATCGCCTGGCTGTGGTCGGTGAATGAGAAGAGGCCCTTCCCGGTCGGGATGATCTTCTCGAAGCCGGCCGACTGCATGATCACCGGCCGCCCGCTGGCGAGGTAGCAGACGCTGCGGTCGGAGAACCAACCGGACTTGGTGCGGACATAGATGTCCTTGGCCACCGTGAACTCGCCCCGCGAGCGGCGGACGAAGTCGGCATAGGAGTCCATGGTCTCCGATTGCACGGCGCCGTCCAGCACCCGCCAGCCGGCCTCCTCGACCTGGGCGTTGACCGAGGCATCGGGCGTGATCAGCGCCAGCTCGAACGCCCGACCGCTCCGCTTCGGCATGTCAAGGAACTTGAGGAAGTTGGTGTGCTTCGACCACTGGTAGGACTGGCCCTGCCAGCGGACGTTCTTGCCCTTGTTCTGCCAGGTGGCGACCGAGGTGAACGCCGCCGGCGCCGGGCGGCCGTCATAAGGCCAGAGCTCGAGGTCGACCGGCGGCCGCGTCGGCTTCCAGGGTCGCGTGCCGGCCGGGATCAGGCAGTCGGGCGAGCCGATGTTCTGGCCATAGGTGAACAGGTGGGTGTGGGCGTCGACGAATTCGGTCGAGTAGGCGTCCTCCTGAGCGATCTTGATCTGCTCGTAGCCCGGATCGGTGTCGATCAGGATGCGCACCGGGCAGGCCATGTGCTCGTCGCGCAGCTTGGTCGAGCCGCAGAGATTGATGAGCGCGTCGGCCTCGCCGTAGAGCGCCATCATCCGCTCGCGCCCGACGCCGGCCCAGCTGCCTTCCTTGACCGGATCCCAATAGCCCCAGCGGTCGCCCAACCCCAGGCGCTCCATCATCGCGCGGACATAGGCGATGTTGTACGTCGAGTCCCAGACCAGCTGGTTCTCCTTGGGCGAATATGGGTTCACCCCGTTGTCCTCGACGTACCAGACGTCGTGGCCGAGGCGCTTCAGCGCCGAGAGGTATTGCGTCGCCTGCCAGGCGATGCCGGCCAGCGGCATCTGGCCGACGAAGTGATGGACGAGGATGGTCTTCTTGCGGCTCACGGGCGTGCTTCCGTCGGGAGGCGGCGACCATGGCCAGCGAGCCCCCGGCGGTCAAGAGGCAGGTGCGAATACGGCTCTCTGGGTCGTGGCCCAGCAGACCACCACCACGGTCACCCCCGTCGCCCGCTCCGATGCCGGCGCCGAAGACCTATCTCGTCTTCCTCGACTTCAATAAGTCCGAGATCACGCCCGAGGCCACCCGCATCATCAAGCAGGCGGCCGACGACGCAAAGCGCGGTAGCGTCCGCCTCGTCGTGGCAACCGGTCACGCCGACCGCTCCGGCCCGACCGATTACAACCAGCGCCTCTCCGAGCGCCGCGCCGTTGCGGTCAAGGGTGCGCTGATCGGCGAAGGCCTGGCGCCGAACTCCATCCAGACCACCGGACGGGGTGAGAACGACAACCTGGTCCCGACCGCCGATGGCGCCCGCGAGCCGCGGAACCGCCGGGTCGAGATCGCCTTCCGGTAAACCGCTCGACGCCTGGACGTGACGAAGACGGGCCGCCGGAGCTCCGGCGGCCCGTTTCCGTTCCGGAGGCCGGCTGCGCGCATTGGTCGCGACGGCAGGGTCTACAAACGGCCCGATTTCAGGTATCCGATGGGGTCATGATCCACCTCATGCCCCGCCTCATCGTCCTGCTCGCCCTCGCCGGCTGCACCGCCACCGGCATCGCTGGCGATCCCATCACCCGCACCTTCCAGTGGGGCGACGTCATGGCCGGCAACGACATCCGCCGGAGCTGCGGGCCGGGCGCCCCCGAACGCTGGCGCTTCATCTACAACGGCGTCTATTCCGAGCAGGTACGGGTCTACGAGATCGATGCCGGCGGCCTCGACGCCCGGGTCTTCGACCGCCCCAACCTCGCGCAATTCGGCAGGCTCGAGTTCGACCAGTTCATGCATGGCGCCGGCAACCGGACGCCGATCACGCGGGATGACCTCCGCCGCATCGTGAGCGTGTGGGAGAGCGACCTTCCCAAGGCCGTGAGGCCCGGCGACCACCTGCGGTCCGACCGTTTCTTCTGGACGACGGCCGGTTGCCGCGAGGGACGCTTCGTCGTCGCCGCTTTCAACTATCCCGCCGACGCCTCGTCCCCCTTCGCCTTCCCGCAGGAGCTCGCCCGTTTCGACCGCACCGGCCGGCCGGTCAATCCGCCGCGCCCGATCGCCCGCGACGCCGGCGTCATGGCGGACTTCACGTCGAGCCGGCATAGTAACGACGGCAGCGTCCGATTCCTGCTGAAGGTCACCGAGGGCGGTATCCAGCAGGGATACTAGGAGTCCAGGCCCGTGACCGCGGTCGACGTCGACTGGGGCGAACGCGGACTTGCCCGTCTCCTCGACTCCGTCGAAGCCATCGCCATCGTCGACGTGCTGTCCTTCTCGACCTGCGTCTCCGTCGCTGCCGACCGCGGCATCGCCATCTATCCGGTCGGCAGCAGCCGCGACGGCGCCGACCTTGCGGCGCGCCTAGGGGCCCGACTCGCCAGGCGCCGGACCGACGCCGGCCCCGGCGATGTCAGCCTCTCCCCCGCCAGCCTTCGAAGCCCGTCCCCCGGAAGTGCGGTCGTCCTGCCCTCGCCCAACGGCTCCGCTCTATCGGCCCTCGCTTCGGCCCGACCGGGCGTCGCCGTCTATGCCGGCTGCCTCAGGAACCGACGGGCGGTCGCCACGGCGCTGGCCGGCTTCTCCCGGGTCGGCATCGTCGCCGCCGGCGAGCGCTGGCCGGACGACAGCCTGCGACCGGCGATCGAGGACTGGCTCGGGGCCGGCGCCCTGGTCGATGCACTCGCCGACGCCCTGCCGACGGCAGAAGCCGAACTTGCCCGCACGTCGTTCCGCGCCGCGAAGGCGGACCTCGCACGCCTGATGGTCGACAGTCTCTCAGGCCGGGAGCTGACAGCCGAGGGGCATGCCGGCGACGTCGCCGTGGCCGCGGAACTCGACGGGTCCGACCTGGCGCCGCGATTGACCGCGGGCGCCTACAAGCCTCAGGCCGTTCGCCGATAGATCCGCCGGGTCGGGAAGGTGACCTTGAGCTCGGCCCAGCCGCGTTCGGCCGCCGGAAAGTCCGGCGCCTTTCCCTTGCGCGCCTGCTCATCGAGCTTGACGATGCGCTCGCGCGTGCCGGGGTGGGTCGAGAACAGCGATGTCGTCCCCGAGGCATCCTGATGGATCAGCTGCAGCAGCGTCCTGAAGAAGCGCGACGCCTTGGCCGGATCGTAGCCGGCGAGATCGAAGACCTGCAGCACGTGGGCATCGGCGGCGAACTCGCTCGACTGCGAGTAGCCGGAGGTGACCATGTTGTAGATCGGGTCCCTGAGCGCATCGAGCACCGCTCCCGTGAGTGCGCCGCCGGCGCCCGAGAGGCGCTGAGTCAGAACTTCGCGGCCGACCTGGGTCATGCCCTTGGTGAAGGCTTCGCTCTTCATCTGCGCCAGCGCGTGGCTGAGCTCGGCATGACCGACCTCATGCGCGATCACCGCCGCCAGCTCCGCCGGATCGTCGCAGTAGCGCACCAGCCCTTTGTTGATCGCGAGCTTGCCGCCCGGCAATGCCCAGGCGTTGACGGTGTCGTCCTCCAGCAGCACGAACTCCCAGGGGAGATGCGGGCGCTTGCTGGTGCGGATGATCGGGAGCGCGAACTGGGCAATGGCCGCCTGGGCGGCGCGGTTGCGGTAGGGACCGCCCGAGCGGTCGATGAACGATCCATAGAAGGTCTCGCCCATCCGGATCTCGTCGGCCTCGCCGAGGCTCATACCCTGGAACAGATCCTGCGCGCCCGACAGCACGCGCCCGAGATCGAAGCCGCCACGTGAACCACCGAAGGGATTGAACTGCGCCATCGCGGGCGTCGCCGCTATGGCGGCGCACCCGCCGAGGAAGGCACGTCGTCCGAGCCGGTGATGCGAGCTCATGGGGTCGCTCCTACTTGGTCTTCATCGCGAAGGCGCCGTTCCAGTCCGCGGGTGGCGGTTCGCTGAGATAGTGCCGGCAACGCGCGGCATAGACCGTCGCCGCCGGATCGATCGCGGACAAGGCATCGAAGGCGGCCGCCGCGGCGGAGAAGTCGCGGCGGTCATAGACGTCGAGCGCGGCATGGAAGTCGCGGACCCTTGCCGCGAGCTCGCCCACCCCACCGATCACCTCGAACACCACGACCGGCTGCTTCTTGCCCTTGACCACCAGGCGGTCGAGCCGGCGCAGCAGGAAGCCGCCGTCGAGGTTCGCGGCGACATCCTCGCTGATCATGATGCGCGAGCCGTATTCCTTGTTGGCGCCTTCGAGACGGGCAGCGAGGTTCACGGTATCGCCGGTCGCCGTGTAGTTGAGGCGCGCGCGCGAGCCCATGTTGCCGACCACGGCGATGCCGGCATGGATGCCGATCCGTGTGCCGATCGGCGTCATGTCGTATTCACCGACCACCACCTCGGCATTGAAGCGGTCGAGCGCCTTCAGGCAATCGGCCGCCGCCTCGACCGCGTGGCGGTCGGCAAGCGGGTCGTCGAGCGGCGCGTTCCAGATCGCCATCACGGCGTCGCCGATGTACTTGTCGACGTAGCCGCCGCGCGCCTCGACCGCCTCGGTCATCACCGTCAGGTACTTGTTGAGGATCTCGACCAGCCGCTCCGGCCGGTCGCGAAGCCGCTCGCTGATGGTGGTGAAGCCGGCGATGTCCGAGAAGAACACGGTGACGCGGCGCTTCTCGCCGCCGAGGCGGAGCGCTCCCGGATCGGCGGCGAGCCGGTCGACCAGCACCGGCGCCAGGTAGTGGCGGAAGGCGTGCTGGATCCAGCGCCTCTCCCGGTCCTCGACGATGAAACGATAGGCGTAGACCGCCGCATAGGCGAGGAAACCGGTGACGGCGAGGAGCGCGATCGGAACGACACCGCCGGCGGCGAAGTCCGCCACCGCCATGCCGATCTCGATGGCCAGCACGGCGGCTCCGGCCACCGGCCCGGTCGCAGGCTTCACCAGGAAGAACAGGAGGGCGAAGACCAGCACGCTGCCGCCGACGACCAGGAACGAGGCGCCGCCTGACAACGGCACGAGGTAGAGCCCCTTGGTCATGGTGTTGATTGCGGCGGCATGGATGAGCACGCCGGGGATCGAGCGGCGATCGCCGAGCGACCCGAAGCGATCGGGCTCGGCTGCCACCCGGCAACGCTCAGGCGCGGCGCGGGCATCCGCCCGCGTCGACATCGCCAGGCGCTTCGAGCTGAGGAAGCGGTCCTCAAGATCGAGCACCTCGCCGAAAAGGACGATCTTTCCGTGGAAGTGACGGGCGAAGTAGCCGGCATCGCCCTCGCCGGCGCAGCTCCAGAGATCGACCATGCTGTGGACGGGAACGTCACCGGCGCCGGTGTTGAAGTTGATCAGGAAGTCGCTGTCCGGAGGCACCGCCCCTGCCCGCCTGGCGAGCTCGGCACCGAAGGACGGCGTCTGCCCGCCCGCCTCGTCGGCAAAGGCACTGAAATATGAGCGGATGACGTCGTCCGGATCGACGCTGAGATTGAGCAGGCGGAGGTTGGCGCGGCCCCTGGCCGCGGCGATCTGGCCGGGATAGGGCTCGACCGTTTCGGCACTGAGCCGTGCCGCGCCGAGAACCAGGCGATCCGTCTCAGCCGCCTTCCGCAGCGCCAGGAGGAACGGGCGGTCATAGCCGCGGAGCAGTTCCGGGCGATCGAGACTGGTCGGATAGATCACGTCGAAGCCGATCGCCTTCGGCCCGGCAGCATCGATCGCCTCCAGCACCCGGGCGAGATGCGGCGTCCAGGCGACCTTCGGCGTATTCCTGAACGGCTCGGTACGATAGCTCTGCTCGTCGATCGCAACGACCACGACGTCGGAGGCGGCCGGCGGGAACAGCGGCCCATAGACCGCGTGGCGGAGCGCTAGCAGCACGTCGATACCCATCCGCTGCAGCAGCACCGAGGCCGGCACAAGCGAAGCTGCCCCGCCGGCGAGCGCCAGCCCCGCGGCAACCGCGAGGCGAAGCTGCCAGTTGCGGGAAAACACGCGCCGGCCCGGGCGAGGAGGTTCAGAGGGCGCCGACGGGGACGACACGATTGGCCAGCGTGTCCGGAACGTCGAGGCCGGGATCGACCGAAAACGACGCGGCGCGGACGAGCTGCTGGTCGTCCCAGACCTCGACCCTATAGGGCATCCCGGTTGCAAGCCGCGGCGCGCCCGCCGGGTATTCGGCATAGGCGCTGTTACTGACGACTTGCCAGACGACCTCGACCGGCGCCTTGTCCATGTGAAGGATACGTATGGTGACCGGGCGACCGATCGCCTCCCACTTGAAGACCGGTTGCGCCCGCTTGATCACCCGCTCCTCCCAGCTGCGGCCGGTGAAGGGCGTGACGCGGTTGACGGCGGTGCCGGCCTCGGTCGCGCTTGCCTGGATCACCGGCGTCGGCGGCCGACAACCGGGCTCGGTCTGCGCCTGCAGGCGGCCGCCGGAAACGCCACTGCCGGCGGCGTGGATGGTGACGGTACCGCCGACGATGTCCTCGACCAAGCAGCCGGAAAGATGGGAGAGCGTGAGGCGGCCTCGCGGGCCGAGCGTAACCGTCTGGCCGGCAAAGACATAGTCCATGAACTGAAGGCCGGCCTGAGGCGCACCCTCGACCGCCTCGACCACGGCGACGGCATCGGTGCCGAGCCCGGCGGCGGCGGGCGCGGCGCCGCCCTGCACCCGGTTGACGGCAGGCTGCGGACGGGATGAGTCCGGCGTCGGTGAGAACTTCTGGAGGAGGCTGCCGAAGGGAAGCTGCTGGGCTACGGCCGGCGTCGCGCCGAGAAGGACCGCCGCAACGAGCGAGATAGTGAGACCCTTGATCATCGTCGGCCCCCGGGGCTGTTCCCCCAACCCATGTGCATCCTGGCAGAGTCTGGCCGCCGAAACTGTGCCGGCCGTCACATAAGCGCGGGCCGGGCCGCTTCTTCCGGAGCGTATGGCTCCGTCACCATCTCCAAACGAAGAACTACGATGTTCTTAGGGACATTTACTTTCGATCGCGGCAGGCTCTTCCGTCCGCATGGCGTTGTATTGCGCCGGGTCTTCGCCGCTCGGCCAGCTACGTCAGGCGGGCGGCTTTACGTGGGATCCGGGCGGCGGATCGGCTATAGGATGTTTCGATGTTCCTCCTCAAGACCACACGCGAAAATCTCGTCCAGCTCCTGCCCGAAGGAGGCGTCGGTGTCGAGATCGGCGTGGCCGAGGGCAATTTCGCCGAGGTTCTCCTCACGCGAGCGGGCCGCCTCCATCTGATCGACCCGTGGGAGCATCAGGTTGATCCGGCCTATCTCGCCGATCCGAGCAACGTCGATCAGGCCGAGGCCGATCATCGCTACGCCACCGCCCGCACCCGGTTCGCCTCGGCGAGCGAAGCCGGCCGCGTCGTCATCCATCGCGCCTACTCGGACGACGTGGCGCAGGACTTTCCCGATCAGAGCCTCGACTGGGTCTATATCGACGGCGCGCATCACTTCGAGGCCTGCCTCGCCGACCTCCGCAACTACCTGCCGAAGATCAAGCCGGATGGGCTCATTCTGGGCCACGACTACGCCAGCCATTCCGCCGCCAAGTCCATGGGCTTCGACGTGGTCGAGGCCGTGAACCAGTTCGTCCGCGACGGGGCTGTCGAGATGATCGTCCTCACCTACGAGCCTTACCCGACCTACGTCCTCGCCAGGACGCCGCTCGCCGGTCGAGCACAGACGTTCCTGGCATCGGCTCTCTATCATTTCGAGATTGCCATGGAGATCCGGAACCCGGAAGCCAAACGTCTCAGCCAGACCATGATCACGCTGTCGGCCGGCACGGAAGAGGTCGGCAGCAAGCTCCTGATGATCATCGAATAGGCCTCGCGGGATTCCGGGCGCCCGAGATCTTCCTCGGCGACACAGCTTCGCTAGGCCGCATCCTCCTCGGCCGATTTGCGGCGGAGATGCCGGGCCTCCTCGGCGACCGCGCGGGCATCGGCGTCGTAGACCACCCGCCCCTTGCCCGAGAGCACCAGAAATCGCCTGCCCTTGGCCCGGCCGATCATCGTCAGGCCCGCCCTCTCGGCGAGGTCGACGCCCCAGGCGGTGCATCCGGAGCGCGAGATCAGGATCGGGATCCCCATCTGCACCGTCTTGATCACCATCTCCGAGGTGAGCCGCCCGGTGGTGTAGAAGATCTTGTCGCCGCCGGCGACCCGGTTCATCGCCATCCAGCCGGCGACCTTGTCGACGGCGTTGTGGCGTCCGACATCCTCCATGTAGATCAGCGGCCGGTCGCGCTCGCAGAGCACGCAGCCATGGATGGCGCCGGCCTCGAGATAGAGGCTGGGTACCGCGTTGATCTTGCGCGAGAGGGTGTAGATCCACGAGGTGCGGAGCTCGGCAGCCGCCGGCAGGCGCGACGCGTCGAAGGTCTCCATGACGTCGCCGAAGGCGGTGCCCTGGGCGCAGCCGGAGGTCAGGGTCTTCTTCTTGAGCTTGGTCTCGAAATCGGTGGTGGTCGGCGTCCGCACCACCACCGTCTCGATCTCGGGGTCGTAGTCGATGCCGTCGACCGGGTCGCCGGCCTTCAGCATGTTCTGGTTCAACAGGTATCCCAGCGCCAAGTATTCGGGATAGTCGCCGATCGTCATCATGGTGACGATCTCGCGCTTGTTGAGATAGAGCGTCAGCGGCCGTTCGGTCGGCACGCCCAGCTCGACCGGCCGACCCTCCTCGTCGGTGGCGACGACCCGGCGGGTGAGCCGGGGGTCGGCCGGGTCCGGTCGGATGGCGAACTCGTCCATGGCCGGCACTCTGGGACCGTCGGCAGGCCCAGGCAAGACCATGGCGAGAACGGGGCTGATTTTCCGGGCCGGCGGGCCTACATTACTCTCCATGATCGATCCATTCGGTCGCCATATCAGCTACTTGCGCGTCTCGGTCACGGACCGCTGCGACTTCCGCTGCGTCTACTGCATGGCCGAGGACATGACCTTCCTGCCGAAGGCGGAGATCCTGTCGCTGGAGGAGCTCGACCGGCTCTGCTCGGTCTTCGTCGGCCTCGGCGTCAAGAAGCTCCGGCTGACCGGAGGGGAGCCGCTGGTCCGGCGCGGCATCATGCAGCTGTTCCGCTCGCTCTCGCGCCACCTGAAGTCGGGGGCGCTGCAGGAGCTGACCGTCACCACCAACGGCAGCCAGCTCGCCAAGCACGCGGAGGAGCTGGCCGCCTGCGGCGTCAAGCGCGTCAACGTCTCGATCGACACCCTCGATCCCGAGAAGTTCACTGAGATCACCCGCTGGGGTCAGCTGCCGAAGGTGCTGGACGGGATCGAGGCGGCGAAGGCCGCGGGCCTCAAGGTGAAGGTCAACGCGGTGGCGCTGCGTGGCGTCAACGACGACGAGTTGTCGGAGATGGTGGGCTGGTGCGGCCGCAACGGCCACGACATGACCATCATCGAGGTCATGCCGATGGGCGACATCGGCGGCGAGCAGCGGCTCGACCAGTACCTGCCGCTCAGCATGGTGCGCTCGCGCCTGAAACGCGACTGGGCCTTGGAAGACGTCGACTATCACACGGGCGGTCCCGCCCGCTACGTCCGGGTCAAGGAGACCGGACAGATGCTGGGCTTCATCACGCCGCTGACCCATAATTTCTGCGAAAGCTGCAACCGCGTCAGGCTCACCTGCACCGGCACGCTCTACATGTGCCTCGGCCAGGACGATGCTGCCGACCTTCGCGCCCCGCTCCGGGCGAGCGGGTCCGACGAGGCGCTGCTGGCGGCGATCCGCGAGGCAATCTCGCGGAAGCCCAAGGGCCACGACTTCATCATCGACCGCCGCCACACCGGTCCCGCGGTCGCCCGGCACATGAGCGTGACCGGCGGGTGAGGCGGCCCAAGCTCCACTTCGCCGCCGCCAAGACACCCGAGGCCCGAGCCGCCAAGGCGGTGCTCACCCGCCGCTACGGTTCGGTCGCGGCGGCGCAGGCCGACGTCATCGTTGCGCTCGGCGGCGACGGTCTGATGCTCGAGACCCTCCACGCCCATCTCGACCGGAAGAAGCCGATCTTCGGCATGAACCGCGGCTCCGTCGGCTTCCTGATGAACGAGTACCGGGACGACGAGCTGCTGGAGCGCCTGGCCCGGGCGGCGACGGTCAAGGTCAGGCCGCTGCTGATGAAGGCCAAGACCCGGAGCGGCCGGACCCGCACCGCGCTCGCCATCAACGAGGTCTCCCTGCTGCGCCAGACCCGGCAGACCGCTCATGTCGGCATTAAGGTCGACGGCATCGAGCGGTTGGCCGATCTCGCCTGCGACGGCGTCCTGGTCTCGACCCCGGCCGGATCGACGGCCTACAACCTGTCGGCGCACGGCCCGATCGTGCCGCTCGGGGCCGGCGTGCTGGCGCTGACCCCGATCTGTGCCTTCCGCCCCCGGCGCTGGCGGGGGGCGCTGGTGCCGCACACGGCCGAAATCGAGCTGACCGTCCTCGACCCGGACAAGCGGCCGGTGAGCGCCACGGCCGACTTCACCGAGGTCCGAGACGTGGTTTCCGTCGCCATCGCCGAGGACCAGAACCGCGCCTGCCATATGTTGTTTGACCCCGAACACAACCTCGAGGCCCGGATCCTCAAGGAGCAGTTCACCCCGTAGTCATTCCAGGCGATTCGAGCCATAATTCCCTTGCGCAAAGGGAGTTGGGCCATGCTGTTCGCCTCGCTCTTCCGCCACGCGGTCCGCCGTGGCGACTTCACGGTGATCGACGCCTTCGGCCGCCGCCACCGCTTCGGCGGCCCGCCGGGGCCGCGATCGGTCATCCGGCTGCATAGCCCGAAGCTGCACCGACAGCTGTTCACCAATCCCTGGCTCAAGGTCGGCGAAGCCTTCATGGACGGCACGCTCACCTGCGAGGAAGAGACCACGGTCTACGACCTGGTCGACCTCGGGATGACCAACCAGGCGGGACTCGACAGCCATCCCTGGTTGACCGCGCTCAACGGGCTCAACAAGTCGATCCGCCGGATCAACCAGTACAACCCGGCCGGGCGCGCGCAGAAGAACGTCGCCCACCACTACGACCTCGACCGGCATCTGTTCGCGCTCTTCCTCGACCCCAGCCTCCAGTACTCCTGTGCCTATTTCGAGTATCCCGGCCAGTCGCTGGCCGATGCCCAGAAAGCCAAGCTCCGGCACATCGCCGCCAAGCTCCGCCTGGCCCCGGGGCAGCGGGTGCTCGACATCGGCTCGGGCTGGGGCGGGCTCGGGCTCTACCTGGCCCAGGTCGCCGATGTCGAGGTCCTGGGCGTGACCTTGTCGAGCGAACAGCTGGCGCTCGCGCGCGAGCGGGCCGAACGCGCCGGCCTCACCCATCGTGTGCGCTTCGAGCTGATGGACTATCGCGAGCTCGACCGGCGCTTCGACCGCATCGTCTCGGTCGGCATGTTCGAACATGTCGGGGTCATCCACTACCCGGCATTCTTCGCCAAGGTAGCCTCGCTGCTCGAACCCGACGGCGTCGCCCTCCTGCACTCGATCGGCCGGCGGGACGGACCGGGATTCACCAACCCGTGGATCCGCAAATACATCTTCCCGGGCGGATACAGCCCGGCGCTCTCGGAGGTGCTGCCCCCGGTCGAGCGCTCCGGCCTCGCTGTGACCGACATCGAAGTGTTGAGGCTGCACTATGCCGAGACCTTGAAGGCCTGGCGCGAGAACGTGTACGCAAACCGGGACGAGATCCGCGCGCTCTACGACGAACGCTTCCTGCGCATGTGGGAGTTTTACCTGGTCGCGAGCGAGCTTACCTTCCGCCATGGCTTCAACATGGTCTTCCAGATGCAGCTCGCCCACGACATTGCCGCGGTCCCGCTCACGCGCGACTACATCGACGAGTCGAAGAGGGACCAAAAGACCAGGACCTCGCCGCGCCTGAAGGCCGCGTCGTAGGACACCGCCACAGAACGAACGAAACAGGGAGACGACGGCGTTCGTGTCCTCGGTGAAGGCGCCGGCGGGCCGTTGACGGGCCATGTCATCGGCGAGGCCTCCCAGACCTCGGCCCGGCAGGCGGTCGTCGGGCTCGCGGCCGCGGTTCACGCGGCGGGCCGGCCGGAACGTGTGGTCGCCGGCATCACCGGCCTCTCCACCGGCTCGGAGACCGCTACCCTCCTCGCCTCGTGGCTGGCGAGGAGCTGGGCCGCCTCGCCGCCGAGGGCGCACGGGCGTAGACTTGCCGGGCCGTGACCTTCCTCAAGTCCATATTCGCGGGCCTCGTGGTCCTTGCCCTGGCGATGCTGGCGAAGCCGCTGCTGGTGCGCGCGCTGCAGTTGAACGCCGCCGGCGGGACGACACCACCCCTCCCGCCCCCGAGATCACGAACCACGGCCGGCCTTCCCGCGTTCGGGCCGGGGGCCATGCCTCGTAACGATTCGGCAGCGCCGCAAGGGCGCCGCCTGCCACCCCCCGACGAGCCCCAAGACATGCTGGATGCGGTGATCAACGTCCGGCGCATCGAAGGGCGAATCAACGCGGCAACGACCAAGCGGGTGGCGGAGCTGCTGCAGCGCCATCCCGACCTCGCCGCCCAGGCCATGCGCCGCTGGCTGGCCCAGCGAGGCGACTCTCGTTAGAGTGCGCGCCCGATGCTCGGCATAAAGCACAAGAAAAAGTCTCCAGAGGAGCAGGCGAAGGAGATCGTCGAGCGCCTGCGCGAGGCGATCGAGAATCCCGACAGGGAGAAGCTCGAGATCGGCCAGACCGGGATGTATCTCAGCGACTGGCAGAAGATGGCCCGCGACGAGATCGCCTCGGCCATCCGCAAGACGCAGATGACCACCTCGATCAAGGAGTCGATGAAGGCCTCCCGCATCGCCAAGCAGATGGTGCGGGCCGGCTTCATGATCCTGTCGTCGACCTTCGCCTTCCTGTCGTTCTGGGGTGGCGTCGTCTTCGTCGGCCAGACCTACGGCTGGACCTGGGGGACGCTGGCCGGCCTCTCCGCCGCCGGCCTCGCCGTCACCTTCATGGTGCTGGGCATGACGCTGAAAGATCCGGACGCGTGACTCGCCTCCGGCCCGGCCCCCGCAACCTGATCACCGACGTCGACGGCATCCGCGTCGGCAATGCGGTCGACCTCAAGGCCTGGAGCGGCACCACCGTCGTCGTCCCCGACGAGCGGGCGACGGCGGGGGTCGAGGTACGCGGCGGCGCTCCCGGAACCCGCGACATCAACGCGCTCGATCCCTCCTGCCGGGTCGACGCCATCGACGCCATCGTGCTCTCCGGCGGCTCGATGTTCGGCATCGACGCCGCCGCCGGCGTCACCAACGCGCTGGCGGCGGCCGGCCGTGGCTACAAGATCAATACGGCGGTGGTCCCGATCGTGCCGGCCGCCATCCTGTTCGACCTGGTGAACGGCGGCGACAAGTCCTGGGGCGAGGATCCGCCCTATCGCCGGCTCGGCGCCGAGGCGGCTCGCGCCCTCACCCGCGACTTCCCGCTCGGCAATGTCGGCGCGGGGTTCGGCGCCAAGGCCGGACGGTTGAAGGGCGGCCTCGGATCGGCGTCCCTGGTCACCGCAAACGGGATCCAGGTCGGCGCGCTGGTCGCGGTCAACGCCTGGGGCGAGACGGTGATGCCGGACTCGCGCCACTTCTGGGCCTGGCCGTTCGAGCAGGACGGCGAGTTCGGCGGCCTCGGTCCGCCGCAGGCATCGGGATCGCTCGACCTGGCGATGCCGATGCCCCCGGGCCTGCCCTCCCCGGCCGCCAACACCACCATCGCCATCGTCGCCACCAACGTCGCCCTCGACAAGGGCGAGGCGAGGCGCGTCGCGCTGATGGCCGATGACGGGCTCTCGCGCTCGATCCGCCCCGTCCACACCCCCTTCGACGGCGACACGGTCTTCGCGCTCTCGACGGGCCGGCGGAAGATCGAGGATCTCGCCATGCTGACCCTGGTCGGCCACATGGCGGCCGACTGCCTCGCGCGCGCGGTTGCCCGCGGCGTCTACCACGCCGAGACGCTCGGCCGCTTCCGGGGGTGGAAAAGCCTGGGCTAGCGCCCCCAGCCCCCTTGCCAAGTCAGCGCGCGATGGGCGAGCATCCTCGATCGATATCGGCGTTTCCCGGGGAGGATACGGATCGTCATGCGCAAGCTCACGCTGTTCACCGCCGCGCTCGCGGCCGGTGCGTTCGCCGCCACCGGCGCCTACGCCCAGAAGGACTCGATCACGCTCAGCATGGCGCTCGAGCCGCCGCACCTCGACCCGGTCCTGAGCCCGGCCGCCGCGATCAAGGAGATCCTCTACACCAACATCTACGAGGGCCTGACCCGGCTCGACCGCAAGAGCCTGGTGCAGCCGGGCCTGGCGACCGAGTGGACGCTCTCGGCTGACGGCCTCGTCTACACCTTCAAGCTTCGCCGCGGCGTCAAGTTCCACGACGGCACCGAGCTGACCTCGGCCGCCGTCGCCCAGTCGCTGGCGCGCACCACCTCGGCCGAGAGCGCCAATCCGAAGAAGTCGATGCTGACCGACAACGGCATGGAGGTAACGACGCCCGATCCGGGCACCGTCGTCATCCGCCTGAAGAAACCGGTCGGCCTCGTCCCCTACCTGGTCGGCATGGGCGAAGCCGTCGTGGTGGCGCCGGGCGCCATCGCCGACGCCAAGGCCAAGCCGGTCGGCACCGGCCCGTTCAAGTTCGTCCGCTGGAACAAGGGCGACCGGCTCGAGATCGAGAAGAACCCCGACCATTGGAACGCCGCCAACATCAAGCTGAACAAGGCGACCTTCCGCTTCATCCCTGACGCGGCCGCGACGGTCGCGGCGCTCCTGGCTGGCGACATCGACGCCTCGCCCAACACCGGCGCCGGCGACGCGCTGGATCGCCTCAAGGCCGATCCCAAGCTCAAGGTCGTGGTCGGCAACACCGAGGGCGAGACCATCCTCGCCATGAACAACAAGAAGGCGCCGCTCGACGACGTTCGCGTACGCCGCGCCATCAGCCATGCGATCGACCGGAAGGCGATCATCATCGGAGCCGCTGGCGGCACCGCGACGCCGATCGGAACGCATTTCTCGCCGAACCACCCGGCCTATGTCGACCTGACGGGCATGTATCCTTTTGACCCGGCGAAGGCCAAGGCGCTGCTGGCCGAAGCCGGCAAAACCAATCTGACGCTTTCGCTCCGCCTGCCGCCGCCGGCCTATGCCCAGCGTGGCGGCGAGCTGATCGCCGCCATGCTGGAGCAGGTCGGCGTCAAGGCGCAGATCGAACAGCTTCAGTTCCCGCAGTGGCTCGAGCAGGTGTTCAAGAACAAGCAGTACGACCTGACCATCATCAGCCACACCGAGCCGCTCGACATCAACATCTACGCCGACCCCAACTACTACTTCCAGTACGGCAAGCCCGAGTTCAAGGCGCTGATCGACCTGACGGTGTCCGCGGGCACGGACGAGATCCGCAACAAGGCCTTCGGCGACGCTCAGCGCATGCTGGCGACCGACGCGGTCAACGGCTTCCTGTTCATGCTGCCGAAGACCGGCGTGTGGAATGCGAAGATCCAGGGCCTGTGGGAGAACAGCCCGGTCCAGGCCAACGACTTGACCGAAGTCCGCTGGGTCAACTGACGAGCTGTCGACTGTCACGGCGGCGCAACCAACCTCTGGCAAGATGCGCCGCCGTTCTATTTTGAGGAGCTCTGAAGATGCGTGTTTTCGCTGCCCCCGTGGTCCTCGCCCTCGTTCTCGCCGCGACCTCCGCCTTCGCCGCCAAGGACACCATCGTCCTCGGCATGCAGGACGAGCCGCCGGTGCTCGACCCGACGCAGAACGCCGCCGCCGCGATCGACGTCATCTTCAGCGTCAACGTCTATGAGAGCCTGACGCGGATCGGAGAGGACGGCACCGTCAAGCCGGGCCTCGCCACCTCATGGACCGTCGCGGAGGACGGCAAGGCCTATACCTTCAAGCTGCCGAAGGGCGTCGTCTTCGACAATGGCGAGAAGCTGACCTCGGAGACGGTGAAGTGGTCCTTCGAGCGGGCCGGCGCCGCCAACTCGACCAACCCGACCAAGCGGCATTTCGGCGCCATCGCGGCGATCGAGACGCCCGACCCCGAGACCGTGGTGCTGCGCCTGAAGCAGCCTTCCAGCCTCTTCCTTTCCTACATGGCGTCGGGAGGTGCCGCGATCTTCGATCCGAAGTCGGCGGAGGGAAACAAGAGTAACCCGGTCGGCACCGGTCCCTACAAGTTCAAGCAATGGGTCAAGGGCGACCGCGTCGTGCTGGAGAAGTCGCCGACCTACCGCGACCAGTCGAAGGCGACGATCCGCCAGGCGACCTTCAAGTTCGTGCCGGACGCGGCCGCCCAGGTGCCGGCGCTGCTCGCCGGCGACATCGACGCCTTCGGCACGATCGGCGCGACCGAGACCCTGGATCGCTTCAAGGCCGATCCCCGCTTCCAGGTGATCATCGGCTCGACCGAGGGCGAGGTGCCGCTGATCCTCAACAACAACAAGAAGCCCTTCGACGACATCCGCGTCCGCCGCGCGGTCAACCACGCGATCGAGCGGAAGTCGATCATCGACGGCGCCACTTCCGGCTACGGCCTGCCCATCGGCAGCCACTTCCCGCCGCATCACCCCTGGTACGTCGACCTGACCAACCGCTACCCGCACGATATCGCCAAGGCGAAGGAGCTGCTGAAGGAAGCGGGATATCCGAACGGCATCGAGATCAACATCAAGCCGCCGCCCTTCGCCTATGCCCGGCGCTCGGCCGAGATCGTCGCCGCCCAGCTTTCCGAGGCCGGCATCCGGGTCAAGATCGAACCGGTGGAGTGGGCGCAGTGGCTCGACGTGGTTTACAAGCAGAAGAACTACGACATGACCGTGGTCGCCCACGTGTCGCCCTGGGACCAGGACAACTACACGCGCGGCCTCGACTACTATTACGGCTATAAGAGCGACGCGATGGACGCGCTGATGAAGGCGGCCCTGGTCGAGAGCGACGAGGCCAAGCGGAAGGGCCTCTACGAGCAGATCCAGCGGAAGATCGCCGACGACGCCGTCCACGCCTTCATGTTCCAGCTGCCCAGGACCGGCGTCTATGCCGCCAAGCTCCGGGGCTTCTGGAAGAGCGCGCCGGTCTCCGTCACCGATCTGGCGGCCTTGCGCTGGGTGGACTAACTCCGGGGCCCCTAGCCCGGATATCTCACACTGGTAGGTGCATCGGGGATTCGAATCTGAGAAAGTTGTTTTGCAAAGAACGACTTGTCAGATGTCGAAGGAGTTCCCCGATGCAGACGGAGTGTAATTCGGATCTGTTCGAGTTTGCACCTGTAGAAAGACGGCCTGTGGTGGCCTCGTTCGACGGTGGCTCGATCACCACGGACGCCGGCGGCCTGCTGCTGGGAGCGACGGACCGGACGATCGGCTTGATTGATCGGTTCGCGGGTTGCTTTGTGGATCGGCGTAATCCGGCACTGATCGAGCATGAGGTTCGCACACTGGTAGGCCAGCGTGTGTACGGGCTGGCGCTGGGCTACGAGGACCTCAACGACCACGACCACCTTCGGCGCGATCGGCTGTTTGCGGTGCTGGCGGGCAAGCTTTCGGCGCGGCGGCAGGATTGCGCGCCGGTTGCGGGCAAGAGCACGCTGAACCGGCTGGAGCTGAGCCGAGCTGAGGCGACGCGCTACCACAAGATCAGCCACGATCCGGCGGCGATCGAGCGTCTGTTCGTGGAGCTGTTCGTGGAAGCGCACAAGCGGCCGCCGGCGCAGGTGGTGCTCGATCTGGATGCGACGGACGACCCTCTGCACGGCCATCAGGAGGGCCGGTTCTTCCACGGCTACTACGACGGCTACTGCTACCTGCCGCTCTACGTCTTCTGCGGCCGGCACCTGCTTGCGGCCAAGCTGCGGCGTGCCGACATCGACGCTTCGGCGGGATCGGTCGAGGAGGTTGAGCGGATCGTCGAGCAACTGCGGGCGCATTGGCCGCGGGTTCGCATCCTGCTGCGGGCCGATTCGGGCTTTGCTCGCGATAGGCTCATGGCTTGGTGCGAGGCCAACGACGTCGACTACGTGTTCGGGCTGGCACGCAACGAGCGGTTGGCCGCCGAGATCGAGGCCGAGCTGGCGGCGGCCCAGGCTCAGAGCCGTCGGACGGGCCGGCCGGCCCGGCGCTTCAAGGACTTCCAGTGGACGACGCGCGAGAGCTGGAGCCGCCGCCGGCGGGTGATCGCCAAGGCGGAATGGACCCGGGGCGAGGCCAACCCGCGGTTCGTCGTCACCTCGCTGCGCCGCGACGAGGTCAAGGCGCGCGCCCTCTACGAAAAGATCTACTGCGCGCGCGGCGACATGGAAAACCGCATCAAGGAGTGCCAGGCCGACATGTTCTCCGACCGAACCGCGAGCGCCACCATGCGCGCCAATCAGCTCCGGCTGTGGTGCGCCTCGATGGCCTACGTCCTGCTCTGCGCGCTCCGCCGCATCGGGCTCAGGCACACCCGCTTCGCCAAGGCGAGCTGCGGCTCCATCCGCCTCGCCCTGCTCAAGATCGGCGCTCTCGTCACCATCAGTTGCCGCCGCGTCAAGTTCGCCATGGCCTCGGGCTGTCCCTGGCGGGACGACTTCAGAACCGCCCACGCCCGGCTAACTGCCGCAGCCCGCTGACGAACCAGACACCGCTTAGTCAACATACTTCCATCAAATGCCGCGGCCAGCGGCCGAGGACGCTTGTCCAGATTCTCCAACTCGAAGCCCAGAGCCGCCTCTGCGACTACTCTTGCTCTACCCTCAGGCTCTCAACTCACATTCAGTCGGTCGTGTGAGAAATCCGGGCTAGAAGGCGAACCGCGTCAGCGGCACCTGCGTTCCGTTCGGAAGGGTCATCACGGCTGTCGTCCGCGAAGAGAATGTGATCGTCACCGTCCCTCGGCTAACCGACGCAGTCGGCGCCTGATACGTTCCGGTTAACGTCTGCCCGCCGGAGAATTCAGTCAGCGTTCCCTGAAAGGAGCGAGGGGTCGTCATCGCGTTGGCAGCCACGTACCAGTTCGCTTGGCCGGAGTCGCCGTACATGTAGGCGCTGAGAAACATCGTCGCCCCTTGGATCTCCATGAAGAATCCACGGCCGGACTCCGACGCGTTCCACCACCATCCGGTCTCGGGCGCGTCGACCGACACGCCTTGGGTCACGCCCCCGGTCACGGCGTCGTACCTGGAGATGCCGATGGTACCGCCCGGCCAGGTCAGAGTTCCGGCTCTTGAATTGCTGAATTCCAGCGCGATGGAACCCGGCGAGCCCGCCAAATTCGGATTGCGATGCGCACCCGAGAGCGTCTGGCCGTTCTCGAACTGCGCGAGCGCCCCCGAATAGGAGGTGCCGGACGTAGCGCCGCTGGAAACGAACCACACGGGTGAGCCGTCGGCTGCATAGAGATACGAAGACAGAAATACATTGCTACCGCGCTGCTCGATCGAATAGCCGCGGCCGCTTTCGGCGCTATTCCACCACCACCCGGTCTGCGGCTTGATCGCAACCGTCGTCGGATACGTGGCGATCGGCTCGAAGACCGCGAACTTCACCTGGTTGTAGCGCGGTGGTGGATTCGGTGGATTGACGGTATGGCGATAAGGTACGAGAAACCAGACTCGTCCGTCATTCATCATGTCGATGGGAATGGGCCCGTACTGGATGGTGAGAGACCCGCCGTTGGCTTCTGAGAACCTGTGGAGCGGGAAGAAGTCGGTAGGCGTCGATGCGAACACGCCGGAGCCGTTGTTGATCAGGACAATCGGCCGATTCAAATTGGCGCAACAGCCACCGACGCTGAACGGCATGATCAGCAGGTCGGTATGGCCGTCGCGATTGAAGTCGAACGGCTTGATGAATTTGATCCAGCCTCCGTTCCAGGCCAGCACGCCCCCTCCCCGCGTAGCGCTCTCATCGGTGAAGGTGCCGCTGCCGTTGTTGACGAGGATCTGCAGGCATGCGTCCACGGAATAGGGATTGGCCTTGGCCTGGGAGACCAGCAAATCGATCGCACCGTCCCCATTGATGTCGATCGGCAAGATATCTATGGCCGAAGTGTTGAGTGTGCCGCCGGCGGTGTCGTAGCAGCCGATCGGAAGTGACACGGCCGTTGAGCTAGCGAAACTGCCTTGACGATTGTTGAGGTAGATCCGGCCGCTTCCGCCCGAAGATGAATCGCGACCTCCTAGGATGAGGTCAGGGTAGCTGTCGCCATCGACGTCCGCCAAGGCCGAAGCAGAAGCTTGGTAGATGTTGCTGCCCGTGGTTGCGGTTAGTGCCGCCGGAAGCCTCGCGCGGTTCAGCGTGAAATTTCCGGCCCCGTCGTTGAGCAAAAGATACGACGGTGTCGTGCTGGTGAGGTTGCCGACAAAGATGTGCGGTACGCCGTCGCCGTTGATCGCACCGACGCCCAAAGAATGGGTGAAGTTCGCGACTTGCGGAAGTATCGTGCTCCGATTGACCAATGGCCCGGCGGCCGACAACAGCAGCCCGCCGGTCTCTCCCGGAAAAGGCGACGTGTCGATGCCGTGATTGCCGATATAGACGTCGAGCTTTCCATCGCCATTGAAGTCGGCAACCTTCATGACGCGGTTGTATACAACGGTAGGAGCGCCTCCGGTCATCGTCGCGTTTCCGCTGGCGAAAGTGCCGTTACCCTGATTGATCAGGATGGCCAGCTCGCGCGACCGATAGTCGCTGGTGCTCGATCCTGAGCCACGTATCTCGACCAGTCCGTACACGACGTCGGGAAGGCCGTCGCCGTTTACATCCACGACCGCGTAGTCGCCCCAGGATGGCCGAAAGCCGTTCGTCGCGTCCCCGAAAACGCCGGTGGTGATGGTTGGACCAACGTCATCGCGAATTGTGAAATACTGCGAGAACGTCGAGCTGTCGACCACCCAGGACTGAGCTTCGGACGATCCGGGTGCGAACACCCGCGACAGACCGACGAGGACCGACAGGACCTTTGGCAGCTTCACGGTGCGGCTCCCTCGAATGCTAGAGACGGTATCCGCCAGGTCGAAAGAGACGCCGGCGGCGTCGGGCATGCCAGGCGTTCCAGAATGAACTCGATGCGGCAGGAGGCTCGACCTACTCGCCCGCTCTGGCATCATCCGGTTGGATGACTTGCGCGAGGACGCACCGCGCGGCGCAACGGCTATTGGAGCAGGCCGGCCGAACACGTCGCGAATAGTCGCAAGAACGGTGTCTGAATGGGTACGAATTGCCGTCTGTCTCTACTGGAAATCGGCCCTGGCCTGGGACTCTGGCCGAGCCGAGCCGGCTCTCCTGGCCCGGGAGAGCGACCGGCGTCGTGCTTTCGCCCCCTCCCCCTGAGAGGGGGCTTTCGCTATAACCTCGCGACGCCCATGCTCCCGCGCCTCCTCCCCGACCCGCCCCGTAACCGTTCCCTCGGAGGAGAGGGTGGCGCGCGGCACGCGTGCCGGATGAGGGGCAGGCGGCTCGTTGCAACCGCGCACGATGCGCACCGCGCCCACGCATGATCTCCTTCACCCTTCGCCGCCTCGCCGCCTTCGTCGCCACCCTGTTCGCCACCTCTCTGGTGGTATTCCTGGTGCTCGAGGTGCTGCCCGGCGATCCGGCGCTGCTGATGCTGGGGATCGACGCCCAGCCCGATGCGGTGGCGGCGCTCAGGACCAAGCTCGGCCTCGACCGGCCGCCGGTCGAGCGCTACCTGGTCTGGATGGCGGGCCTCGTCCGTGGCGACCTCGGCATCAGCCATACCTACGGCACGTCGGTCTCCGAGCTGATCGGCGAGCGGTTGGTGGTGACCCTGCCGCTCGCGCTCATCGCCATGGCGCTGACCACGATCATCGCGCTGACGCTCGGCGTCTACGCCGCCTCCAAGCACAATACGATCGGCGACTACGGCGTCATGACCGCGACCCAGGTCGGCATCGCCGTGCCTAATTTCTGGTTCGCCATCCTGCTGGTGCTGCTGTTCGCGGTCGCGCTCGGCTGGCTGCCTGCCGGCGGCTTCCCCGGCTGGAGCGAGGGGCCGATCGCGCTCAAATCGCTGATCCTCCCCTCTTTCGCGCTGGCGGTGGTGCAGGCTGCCATCCTTGCCCGCGTCACTCGTTCCGCCGTGCTGGAGGTGCTGCGCGAGGACTTCGTCCGGACCGCCAGGGCCAAGGGGCTGACCCGCACGCAGACGCTCTGGCGCCACGTGCTCCGGAACGCGATGATCCCGGTCGTCACCATCATGGGCCTCCAGTTCTCCAACCTGCTGGCCGGCACCATCATCATCGAGAACGTCTTCTACCTGCCGGGCCTCGGCCGCCTGATCTTCCAGTCGATCAACCAGCGCGACCTGATCGTGGTGAAGGACGTGGTCGTGCTGCTGGCAGCCAAGGTCGTGGTCATCAATTTCGCGGTCGACATGCTCTATGCGGTGATCGACCCGCGGTTGAGGACTGCCCGGTGAAGGCCGACGGCTTCATCATGCGCTGCCTTCGCCAGCGCAACTTCGTCATCGGCCTGGTGCTGACCGGCATCGTGATCGCCGCTGCCCTCCTCTCCTATGTCTGGACGCCGCATCCGCCGACCCGGATCAACGTCCCCGGCCGCCTGGCGCTGGCGTCGTCCACCCACTGGTTCGGCACCGACCATTTCGGGCGAGACGTCTTCTCGATGATCCTGGTGGGCTCGCGGAACTCGATCATGGTCGGCATCGTCGCCGTCACCATCGGCGTCGCGATCGGCGTCGCCCTCGGCCTCCTGGCATCGGCCAAGCGCGGCTGGGTCGAGGACCTGGTGATGCGGATGGCCGACTTCACCTTCGCCTTCCCGGCCATCCTCTCGGCCATCCTGATCACCGCCATCTTAGGCCCCGGCACGGTCAACTCGATCCTGGCGATCGGCATCTTCAACATCCCGGTCTTCGCCCGCATCACCCGCGGCGCCGCCAACGCCATCCTCGCCCGCGACTTCATCCTGGCGGCCCGCGCCGCCGGCAAGGGCCGGATCCGCATCGTGGTCGAGCACGTGCTGCCCAACATCTCGAACGTGCTGATCGTCCAGGCGACCATCAACTTCGCCCTCGCCATCCTGGCGGAAGCCGGCCTCTCTTATCTCGGCCTCGGGACCCAGCCGCCGGATCCGAGCTGGGGGCGCATGCTGAACGAATCCCAGACCTTCCTGTTCCGCGCGCCGATGCTGGCGATCTACCCCGGCGCCGCCATCATGATCGCGGTCCTCGGCCTCAACCTGCTGGGCGACGGCCTCCGCGACGCGCTCGATCCACGCTTGGCGAGGGCGCGCTGATGGCGCTGCTCGCCGTCGACAAGCTCGCCGTCCATATGCCGACCTTGCGCGGGTCCGTGCCGCTGGTGCGCGAGGTCAATTTCTCGATCGAGCGCGGCGAGACCCTCGGCATCGTCGGCGAGAGCGGCTGCGGCAAGACGATGACGGCACTCGCCCTGATGGGGCTCCTGCCCGATCGTGCCGTTCCCTCAGGTGCGATCGTCTTCGAGGGCGAGAACCTGCTGGACCTGCCGGAGCCCCGCCTCTGCGAGCTTCGCGGCAACCGGCTCGCCATGATCTTCCAGGAGCCGATGAGCGCTCTGAATCCGGTGCATCCGATCGGCCGTCAGATCGCCGAGAGCCTGATCCTGCATCGCGGCCTCTCTCAGAGCGATGCCGCCGCCGAGGCCGTCCGCCTGCTCGACCTGGTGCGGATGCCCGAGCCGCGGGCCCGGCTCTCCCAGTACCCGCACCAGCTTTCCGGCGGCCAGCGCCAGCGGGTGATGATCGCCATCGCGCTCGCCTGCCAGCCCGACATCCTGATCGCCGACGAGCCCACCACCGCGCTCGACGTCACCGTCCAGGCGCAGATCCTCGACCTGATCCACGACCTGGTCGACGAGCTGGGCATGGCGCTGATACTCATCAGCCATGACCTCGGCATTGTCGGCGACATCACCGACCGGGTGCTGGTGATGTATGCCGGCCGGGTGGTCGAGGCCGGGCCGACGGCGGAGCTCTTTCACCGCCGCGCCCATCCCTATACCCGCGGACTGTTCGGCGCCCTGCCCCAGCCAGGGCGGACGCGCGGGAGCCCGCTCTTCGCCATCCCCGGCACGGTACCCGACCCGTGGTCGGTCGCCGGCGGCTGCGCCTTCGCCGACCGCTGCCTTCTGGTCGAGCCCGAGTGCCGGGCGGCGCTGCCGCCGAACGTCGAGGTCGGACCCGCCCATACCGCGCTCTGCCGGAGGACGGACGTCACCACATGACCGAGGCCTTGATCCGCGCCGAGAACCTGATCCGGCATTTCCGGTTGCCGCGGCCGTCGCCCTTCTCGCCGAGGAAATGGATCAAGGCGGTCGACGGCGTCAGCTTCGCCGTCGACACCGGCAAGAGCTTCGGCGTGGTCGGCGAGTCGGGCTCCGGCAAGTCGACGCTGGCCCGCCTGGTCATGGCCCTCGACAAGCCGGACAAGGGCGCGATCGAGGTCATCGGCCGTGACCCCTTCGCGCTGACCGATGGCGACCTCCGCCGGCACCGGCGGAACTTCCAGATGGTCTTCCAGGATCCGTTCAGCTCGCTCGATCCCCGGCACACGGTCGCCCGCATCGTCGCCGAGCCGCTGGACGGCCTGGCGGTCGCGGTCTCGCCGGTCGAACGGATCGAACGCGTCGCCGACGCGCTCGGCGAGGTCGGCCTCCCCTCGGATTCCGCCAGCCGCTATCCGCACGAATTTTCCGGTGGCCAGCGCCAACGCATCGCCATCGCCCGCGCCCTGATCACGCGGCCGAAGCTGATCGTCGCCGACGAGCCGGTCTCGGCCCTCGACGTCTCGGTCCAGGCCCAGGTCCTGAACCTGATGCAGGAGCTGCAGCGCCGCCACGGCGTGACCTACTTCTTCATCAGCCACAACCTGGCCGTGGTCGAGCACATCTGCGACGACGTCGCCGTCATGTACCACGGCCGAATCGTCGAGCAGGCGCCGGCCGAGACGCTCTTCGCCGACCCGAGGCATCCCTATACGCAGGCGCTGATGGCCGCTGTCCCCGGCCTTGCCGTGGGCGCCCGCCGGCGCGACCGCCGCGGCGTCCGCCTCGCCGGCACCTCGACCGAGACGATCCCGCCGCCCCCGGGCGGCTGCAGCTATGCGCCCCGCTGCCCCCGCGCCGATGCAAGCTGCCAGGTCGAGGACCCGGCCCTCCGCACCGTCCAGCCCGGCCACCGCGCGGCCTGCCACTTCGCCTGACCGGGGCCGCCTCTACCCCATTGCTCTCCGCCGCCCTCCCCCGCAGGATGTGGGAAACAACCTTCTGGGGACGGAAATGACCCTCATGGCTATGTCGATCGCCAGCGGCGGCGGCCAATACACCAAGCACTATCCGGCGAATGTCGACTGGCACGAGGCGATCGAGCCGCGCCCGCTCTACGAGCTGCTGGACGAACCCGCCCGCCGCATTCCCGCACAGAACGCGATCGACTTCCTCGACAAGAAGACCACCTACGGCGAGCTTTCGGCCCAGGTCGATCGCTTTGCCAAGGGCCTGCAGACGCTGGGGGTCAAGCTGGGCGACCGGGTCGGGCTGTTCCTGCCCAACTGTCCCTATTTCATCATCGCCTACTTCGGCATCCTCAAGGCCGGCGGCATCGTCGTCAACTACAACCCCCTCTATGTCGCCAAGGAGATCGAATCCCAGGTCAAGGATTCCGGCACGACCGTGATGGTCACCCTCGACCTGCAGGCGCTCTATTCGAAGCTGGCGCCGATGCTGGGATCGACGCCGCTGAAGACCATCATCGTCGCCTCCATGGCGAGCGCGCTTCCGTTCATCAAGAAGCTGCTCTTCCCGATCGTCCGGCGGAAAGACTTGGCGACCCCGCCCCGCGACTCGGCGCATCCGCGCTTCGAAGACGTGGTCGCCAATGACGGACGCTACCAGGCGGCGCCGATCGACCCGGTCAAGACCGTGGCGGTGCTGCAATACACCGGTGGCACCACCGGCATTCCCAAGGGGGCGATGCTGACCCACGCCAATCTCTTCGCCAACGCCGTACAGTGCCGGCGCTGGTTCCACGGGCTCGAGTTCGGCAAGGAGCGCGCGCTCGGCGTGCTGCCCTTCTTCCACGTCTTCGCCATGACCGTGGTGCAGAACATGCTGCTGTCGGCCGGAGCCGAGATCGTCATGCTGCCCCGCTTCGAGGTCGATGCGGCGCTGAAGGCGATCGTGACCAAGAAGACGACCTTCGTCGCCGGCGTGCCGACCATGTACACGGCCTTCAACACCGCCGTCGCCAAGCAGCCGCGCGATCTCTCCTCGGTGAGGAACTGCATCTCCGGCGGTGCGCCGCTGCCGCTCGAGGTCAAGCAGCGCTTCGAGCAGGTGACCGGATGCCACCTGGTGGAAGGCTATGGGCTGACCGAAAGCTCGCCGGTCGCGACTTGCAATCCGCTCGGCGGCGTCAACAAGGCCGGATCGATCGGGCTGCCGCTGCCGCTGACGCGGCTAGAACTGCGAGACATCGCCGATCCGAAGGCGGTATCGCCTCGCGGCGAGCGCGGCGAGATCTGCATCGGCGGACCGCAGGTGATGGCGGGATACTGGAACCGGCCTGACGCGACCGAGCAGCAGATGGTCGACGGTCTGCTCAGGACCGGCGACATCGCGATGATGGACGAGGACGGCTACTTCTTTATCGTCGACCGGATGAAGGACCTGATCCTCTGCAGCGGCTTCAACGTCTATCCGCGCGTCGTCGAGGAGGCAGTCTATCAGCACCCTGCTGTGGAGGAATGCACGGTGATCGGCATCGCCGACAGCTACCGCGGCCAGAGCCCGAAGGCCTTCGTCAAGCTCCAGGCCGGAAAGACGCTGACGTCCGGGGAGCTGATGGACTTCCTTAAAGATAAGCTCAACCCGATCGAAATGCCGCGCGAGATCGAGTTCCGCGCCGCCCTGCCGAAGACGCTGATCGGCAAGCTGTCGAAGAAGGAGCTGGTGGCCGAAGAGGCCGCGAAGACCGAGGCCGGCAAGTCCTAAGGCAGCGGCAGGCCGAAGGTCAGGCGAAGGTCAGCAGCCGCCTCGGATTGTCGACCAGGATCGCCTGGATCTCAGCTTCGCTGAATCCGCGCCGGCGCATCATCGGCACGACGTTGCGGAAGATGTGGCCGTAGCCGTGGCCGCCGAAATTCGTCAGCCGGGTGCGCTGGCAGATGTCGTGGCTGATGACGATGCGATCGAGGTGGCCGGCGTCGATCAGGGTGCGGAGATGCTGCAGCCGGACGGCATCGTTCGGCATGTCGATGGTGGTATTGAGCTTGTAGTGGGCGGCCTCGGTACCGAACAGGTCGAACTCGACGGTGACGCCGGTGTCGGCGAGCCGGAGCAGGCGCTCAGAATCGAAGATGGTCCGGTCGATATGGCTGATCACCGTGCGCGAGGTGTCGCCGCCATTGGCGGCGACGAATTCCGCGATCTCCTGCGGCAGGTCCTCATGCCGGCCTGGGTGGATGTTGACCGAGGCCCCGGTCTCCTGCTGGGCCAGGATCGCGCCCTTCAGCACCGTCCGCTCCAGCGCGCCCCAGGGTGTCGTTGTGCCGATCTCGCCGATGATGCCGGAGCGGACGGACGTGCCCCAGGCGCCTTCCAGGACCTGGGCCGCCATCTCGCCAGCGAAGTCGTCGGCGCTCCGCTCCTTGTTCTTCGGGTCCTGGTACTCCTCGACGTAGTAGCCGCAGCCCATGACGATGTTGACGCTGGTCCCCTCGGAGACCTGCGCCAGCCCCTTGGGGTCGGGCCGGATGCCTCCGCAGGTCAGCTCGACCACGGTCTGGCCGCCGACGTCGCGCATCATCTGCAGCTCGTCGATGGCGATGGCGACGTCGTCGAACAGCATGTTGCGAGGCGAGTAGGTCTCGCCATAGGCCATCTGGAAGATGTTGCGGAACGAGAGCTCGGGTCCGAGGTCGTTCTTGGCGCGGACCTCGGGCGTGCGGAGATCCCAGAGCACATGCTCATGCATCAGGGTCTGGCCCAGCTCCGCCGGACCGAGGAGTCCCCGGACGGTCTGGACCTTGCCCGTGAGATCGCTGCGCGAGAGCCTCGAACGAGCCATCTCCCCCTCCCCCTTTGACCGACGATCCGGCTAGCGGACGACCAGCCGCGAGATCTTGCCGTCGATCGGCGTCAGCGGCTTGAACATCGACTGGATCGCCGCGACCGTTCCCTTGTTGGCATTGAGCTTCTCGGCCTGCTCGACGGCGTCCTGGCGGATCGACTTCCGCCGGTCCGACGGCAGCTTGTCGAACTCAGTCCGAGCCGAATCCAGCGCCTGGGGAGATCCGACGCTCACCACGCGGGTGAGCTTGAGGTAGACGATCGATCCGGTGCCGACGATGCGTGCCGTCGAGTCCGCCAGGATTTCGACCGCCCTGACGGTGGTCTTATCGAGCTGCATGGTGGTCCATCATGGAGCCTCGAAACAGGCTGTGCAACCGTGACTTACAGTTGCTTGTTGCGGAAATGTTTCGCGAGCCGGTCGAGCGCCGCGTCCAGAACCTCGTCCTTCTTGCAGAAACAGAAGCGGGCGAAGTCGCGGGGGCCGTCGGCGGTGAAGAAAGCGCTGACCGGCACCGCCGTCACCTTGGCTTCGACCGTTATGTGCCGGCAGAAGTCCTCGTCGTTGCCGTTGAATCCCAACGGACGGAAGTCCGCAGTGATGAAATAGGTTCCCTGGCTCGGCAGCACGCCAAAGCCGATCTCGGCGAGACCGCGGGCGAAACGGTCGCGCTTGGCCTGCATGTCGCCGGCGAGATCGCGGTAGTAGCCGTCGCCGAGGTCGAGGCCGGCGGCGACCGCCCGCTGCAGATTGGGCGGGGTGGTGAAGACCAGGAACTGGTGCGCCTTGGTGACGGCGCGCAGCAGCTCGGGCGCCGCGCTCACGTATCCCACCTTCCAGCCGGTGAGCGAGAAGGTCTTCCCGGCCGAGCCGATACGAAGGCAGCGCTCGCGCATGCCGGGCAGGCCGATCAGCGGAATGAAGGGCGGCGCGTCGGAGAAGACGATGTGCTCGTAGACCTCGTCGCAGACGGCGACGGCATCATGCTTCAGCATCAGGTCGGCAATGAGCTGGAGCTCGGCCCGGGTGAAACTCTTGGCCGCCGGGTTCAGCGGGTTGTTGAGGAGGACGAGCTTGGTGCGGTCGGAGAACGCCGCCCGCAACGCCGCCTCGTCCAGGCGCCACCCCGGCGGCGAGAGGCGCACCAGCTTCGGGATGCCGCCGGCGCGGCGGATGATCGGCAGATAGGAATCGTAGAGCGGCTCGAACAGCACCACCTCGTCGCCCGGCTCGATCAGCCCGAAGAGGCAGGCCGCCAGCGCCTCGGTCGCGCCGGAGGTGACGATGACCTCGGTCTGCCAGTCGACGTCGAGGCCGTGGAAGCGCTTGTCGTGGCGGGCGACCGCCTGGCGCAACTCCGGCACGCCCATCATCGGCGGGTACTGGTTCGGCTTGTCGGCCAGCGCCGCCTGGGCCGCCGCCACGATCTCCGGCGGCCCGTTCCCGTCGGGGAAGCCCTGCCCGAGGTTGATCGAGCCGTGCTCGATGGCGAGGCGCGACATCACCTCGAAGACGGTCGTCCCGTAGCCGGACATTACGGAATTGGCGGGCTTCACGGCAGGCTCAAGCGCAGTTGGAGGGGGCGGAGGTGTCTAGCACGCGGCAGGGTGCGGTTGAACCATCCACCGCGCCGCCGGCCAGGCGGGCCCGCCTAGCCCCGGGGCGGCTTCGAACGAATCGCGTCGCGGATCTCCTCCAGCAGCACCTCGCTCCGGGGCGGCGGGGCCGGCGGCATCTCGGGCGCCACTTCTTCCTTCCGTTTGAAGCGGTTGATCGTCTTCACCACCCAGAAGATGGCGAAGGCGACGATGACGAACTGGATCATCGCATTGAGGAAGAGCCCGACGTTGAGGGTGACCGAGCCCGCCTTCTGGGCGGCCTCCAGCGTCGCCTCGGTCGGGCCCTTCAGCGTGATGAAGATGTTCGAGAAGTCGATGCCGCCGGCGAGGAGGCCGATGATCGGCGTGAAGATGTCCTTGACCAGGCTGGAGACGATCGAGGTGAAGGCGGCGCCGATGATGATGCCGACGGCGACGTCGACGACGTTGCCGCGGAGGATGAAGGCCTTGAACTCGTTGATCCAGCCTGGCGTCTGCACGGGAAAGGGCGGCTTCATGGGGGGCTCCTTGGGAACGGGCGATGGCAGGAAAGCGGGATTCCGGCCGTTCAGGCGACTACTCCACCCAGTCGAGCCCCATGCCCTTGAAGCGTTCGGGGTCGTCGATCCAGGTATCGCGCACCTTGACGAACAGGAAGAGATGCACGCGGCGGCCGAGCTGGGCCTCCAACACCTTGCGCGCCTGGGCGCCGATCGCCTTGACGGTGGCGCCGCCCTTGCCCAGCACGATCGACTTCTGGCTGGCCCGGCGGACATAGATCACCTGCTGGATCTTGACCGAGCCATCCTTGAAGTCCTTCCAGCTCTCGGTCTCGACCATCAGGTCGTAGGGCACCTCGTCATGCAGGTTGAGAAACAGCTGCTCGCGGGTGACCTCGGCGGCGAGCAGGCGCTCCGACAGGTCCGAGAGATCGTCCTCGGCGAACAGCCACGGGCCCTCCGGCATCAGGCCGGCCAGGTGCTTCCGGAGGTCGGGGACGCCGTCGCCGGTCTCGGCCGAGATCATGAAGGTCTGGGTGAAGGGGAAGGCCTGGTTGAGCTGGGCGACGCGGGGCAGCAGCTCCGGGCGCTTGATCAGGTCGACCTTGTTGAGGGCGAGGATCGCCGGGCGCTTGGCCTCGGCGAGGCCTTCGAGGATGCGGCGCACGTCGTCGCCGATGCCCTTCTTGGTGCCGTCGACCACCACCACGACCTGGTCGGCGTCGGCGGCGCCGGCCCAGGCGGAGGCGACCATGGCGCGCTCGAGCCGGCGCTTGGTCTTGGTGAAGATGCCGGGCGTGTCGACGAAGACGAGCTGGGTCTTGCCCTCGATCGCGATGCCGGTGATGCGGGTGCGCGTCGTCTGCACCTTCGGCGTCACGATCGAGACCTTGGCCCCGACCATCTGGTTCAGCAACGTCGACTTGCCGGCGTTGGGCGCGCCGACCAGCGCCACGAAGCCGCAGCGCCGTCCGTCTTCCGTCTCAGCCATGCGCGTCGACCTTCGTCAGCAGAACGGCAGCGGCGGCCTGCTCGGCCTCGCGCTTGGAGCGGCCGGCACCGGACGCGGGGTCGTGACCGTTGACGCTGACCTCGACGATGCGCCTGGGCGCATGCGCCGGCCCGCTCGCCTCGGTCTCCTTGTAGACCGGGAGCCCGAGGCCGCGGGCCTGGGCCCATTCCTGGAGCCGGGTCTTGGCGTCTCTCGGCGGCGTGATGTCGGCGTCGATCAGTTCGCCCCACTTGGCGGTGACGAAGCTGCGCGCGACCTCGAGGCCGCCGTCGAGGTAGAGCGCGGCGATCACCGCCTCCATCGCATCGGCCAGCACGGCCTCGTTGCCGCGCGATCCCGCCTCGTCCTCCCCCTTGGAGAGCCGGATCGCGGCGCCGAGGTCGACGCGTCTCGCCACATGGACCAGGGCCGCACGGCTGACCAGGAGCGCGTGACGCTTGGCGATGTCGCCTTCGCGTTCCTTCGGGAACCGATCGAGCAGGGTGTCGGCGACGATCAGGCCGAGCACGCGGTCGCCGAGGAATTCCAGCCGCTCGTAGCCGCGGCCGCGGCGCCTGGTGGCGCTGGCATGGGTGAGCGCTTCGTCGAGCAGCTCGGGCCTGGCGAAGGCGTGGCCGAGGACCTCGGCGAGGCGCCTCAGACGATGCCCCGGAACATCCGGGCGATACGGATGGCGAAGGGCCACTTCCAGACTTCCCAGATCCGGGCCTCGCCGTTGGTCGAGAAGAAGGTGACCTCGGCGCGGCCGACCAGATTGGCGGCGGGAACGAAGCCGACGCCGGAGAGGACGCGGCTGTCGAGCGAGTTGTCGCGGTTGTCGCCCATGGCGAAGTAGTGGCCGGCGGGGACGACATAGACCGGCGTGTTGTCCAGCGGCCCATCGTCGGAGACCTCGATGATGCGGTGCTGGCGCCCGCCTGGCAGGGTCTCGACGTATTGCGCGTAGCGCTGGGTGGCGCGGCCGGAGCCCTCGAGGACGTCCTCGACCCGCTCGCGCCTGACCGGCACGCCGTTGATCTGGAGGACGCCACCGGTGACCTGGATGCGGTCGCCGGGAAGGCCGACGATGCGCTTGATGTAATCGGTCGAGTTGTCCCGGGGCAGCTTGAAGACGGCGACGTCGCCGCGCTCGGGCTCGCGGAAGAGGACGCGGCCGGGGATCAGCGGCAGGCCGAAGGGCAGCGAGTAGCGGCTGTAGCCGTAGGAGAACTTGCTGACGAACAGGTAGTCGCCGACGAGAAGCGTCGGAATCATCGAGCCGGAGGGGATGTTGAAGGGCTCGACGGCGGCGGTACGGATCACGAGGGCGATGCCGATCGCGTACAGCACCGTCTTGATCGTGTCCCAGACGGTGCCGGTCTTCTTCGTCGACGTGGTCAGAGTCATTGCTCGCCGCTCGGGGGAGGTCGTCGGCAGGGTATGCCAGACCCGCCCCTCCCCGGCAAGCTACGCTTGGATTCGTTCCAGTTTCGGCACCGGCGATGCCAGCAGCGGAACCAGGCAGAGCGCCAATCCCACGCCCGCCAGTCCGACCCCCATGTACAGCCCCAGCACCTCGCCGGCGATCCCGCCCAGCACCGCGCCGACCGGCCGGAAGCCCCAGGTGAGCCATCGAAGGCTGGCATTGACCCTGCCCAGCAGGTGGGGCGGGGTCACGCTCTGCCGCAGGCTGGTCTGGGTGACGCTGAAGATGATCGGCCCGAAGCCGAAGAGAAACCTGCCAGCGACCAGCAAGGGGATCGCCGTTGCCGGGGTCGCCGCCAGGATCAAAGCAATACCGACTACGCCGATCGCCGGCCCGAGGACGATCGACCGGCCGATGCCGATCCGCCGTGCGATCGCCGGCGCCGCGAGCGCGCCCAGCACCATGCCGACGCCATCGACGGCGAAGACCAGGCCGATCTCGGCCGCAGAGAGCCCGAGGTCGCGCGCGAGATACAGCACCAGGAGCGCGCTCATGGCGAACAGGGCGATATTCCAGGTGAGCGAGCAGAAGGCGAGCGCCCGCAGGCTGGGCTCTCCGAGCAGGAACCGCATCCCCTCCACGAGGTCGCCGATGAAGCTCCGGTGGACGGGCGATGCCGCGGGTGCCGCAGGCTTCGAGATGGCCCAAGCGAAGGCGGCGGAGGCGAGGTCGGCAAGTCCGCACGCCAGCACGGCCAGCGCCGGACCGATAGCGCCCGCCAGCAGACCGGCGAGACCGGGACCGCCGGTGGCCGCGGCGGCCCGCCCGATCTCGAAGCGGCTGTTGGCCTGGATCAGGCGGTCGCGCTCGACCAGCGCCGGGATCGCCGACTGGCTGGCGACGTCGAAGAAGACCATGCCGATGCCGGCCAGCACCGCGCTCGCCATCAGGAGCGGGAGGGTGAGGAAGCCCAGCAGCGCCGCGACGGGCACCGCCAGCAACGCCGAAGCCCGGAGGAGACTGCCGGCCAGCATCACCGAGCGACGCGGTAGCCGATCGATCCAGACGCCGGCGGGCAGGCCGAAAAGGAAGAACGGGATCGTTGCCGCCACGGTCAGCCATCCCATCTCGACCGGGCCGGCACCGAGGACGAGGACCGCGATCAGCGGCAGGGCCAGCAGCGCGACCTGGTCGCCGAACTGCGTTCCCGCAAAAGCGGCCAGGAGCTTGGTGAAGTCGGTCATGATGTTGTTGTGCGCCAGCTGGACCGCGTTCTCTTCCCGAGAATTGCGTTGAAACCCTCTCCAGGGAGAGGGTGGCGAGCGAAGCGAAGCCGGGTGAGGGGCACCGTCGGCGGAGTACGCTCGGTGGGCGCTTCGCCTCGCCCCCTCTCCTCCTTCGCCCCCTCTCCTCCAAGGAGAGGGTTTTCGACTTCAGTCCCTGTCCGGCGTCTTCGGTTCCGGCTCGATCCTCGGCACCACGGTGATGATCACTGTCGCCTGGGCGATCGGCGGCTCGTCGGTAAGAGATACGTCGATGCGGACCTCCATGCCGGGCGGCGTGATCTGGGCCAGCCGCTGGGCTGCCCCGCCCGTCAGCTTCATCGTCGGCCGGCCGGACGGATCGTTGACCACGCCCATGTCGCGCCAGAAGACGCCGCGGCGGAACCCCGTCCCCAGCGCCTTCGAGCAGGCTTCCTTGGCGGCGAAGCGCCGGGCGTAGCTCGCCGCCCGGTTCGCCCGCGGGTCGGATTTCGCCTGCTCGAGCGGCGTGAAGATGCGGTCGAGGAACCGCTCGCCGAAGCGCTCGATCGTCGCCTCGATCCGGTCGATGTCGATCAGGTCGGTGCCGAGCCCGATGATCACGCGGTCTCGGTCCCGGCGACGCCGGCCCTGGCCCGGTCCATCAGCGAGCGCATGCGGCGGATGGCGGAATCGAGGCCGGAGAAGATCGCCTCGCCGATCAGGAAATGGCCGATGTTGAGCTCGACCACGCTCGGAATGGCGGCGATCGGCGCCACCGTGTCGAAGGTGAGGCCGTGGCCGGCGTGGCATTCCAGACCGATCGCCTCCGCATGCGCCGCCGCCGCGACGATGCGGGCGAGCTGGCGGTCGCGGTCAGCGCCCTCGTGCTCGCAATAGGCGCCGGTGTGGAGTTCGACCACCGCAGCTCCCAAGCGCTTGGCCGCATCGAGTTGCGCGGGATCGGCCTCGATGAACAGCGACACGCGGCTTCCCGCATAGTTCAGCTTCTGCACGACGGGGTGGAGGTGGTCGAACAGGCGGACGGCGTCGAGCCCGCCTTCGGTCGTCACCTCGGTCCGCTTCTCCGGCACCAGGCAGCAGGCATGCGGCTTGTGGCGGAGCGCGATGCCGACCATCTCGTCTGTCGCCGCCATCTCGAAGTTCAGCGGCCGGTCGATGTCGCGGACCAGGCGCGCGATGTCGTCATCGGAGATGTGGCGGCGATCCTCGCGAAGATGCGCGGTGATGCCGTCGGCCCCGGCCTTGACCGCCAGGCGCGCAGCGCGGACGGGATCGGGGTGCCGGCCGCCGCGGGCGTTCCGGATGGTGGCGACGTGATCGATGTTGACGCCAAGACGGAGGGGACGAGGCATCGGAGGGGCCTCCTCGGGTTTGGGGGCCTTAAGCTTACCTCTAACCGCGGGCGCGCTCGACCGAGTTGATGACGGGAGCGGCACGCAGCGCGGCGACGATGTTGGTGAGGTGGCGCACGCTCGCGACCTCGATGTCGATCAGCATGTCGAAGAAATCGGCGGAACGGTTGGTGAACTTCAGATTGGTGATGTTGCCCTGGTTCTTGCCGATGATCGTCGTCAGGCTGCCGAGGCTGCCGGGCTCGTTGGTGAGCGTGACGCTGAGCCGGCCGACATGCCGTTCGGGATCGTTGTCGCCGACGTCCCAGCCGACGTCGAGCCAGCGCTCGGGCGTATCGTTGAACTGCTCCAGGGTCTCGCAGTCGATGGTGTGGATGGTCACCCCCTTGCCGGTGGTGACGATGCCGACGATGCGGTCGCCCGGAAGCGGATGGCAGCAGCGGGCGAAGTGGACGGCCATGCCGTTGATCAGGCCGCGGATCGGGACCCGGTGCTCGTTGCCGGCCTTGGCGGCGCGGCTGCGGATCGGAACCACCTTCCCCGACTCCTGGACCTTCTGCTTGAGGCCCGGGAAGATCGCGTGCAGGACCTCGCGCTCGGACTTCAGCCCCTCGCCGACGGCGGCGTAGATGTCCTCCGCCGTCTCTGCATCGAAAGTCTGAAGAACACCGCCGAAAGCCTTGTCTGAGAACGTATATCCTTCCTGCCTAAAGGCCTTCTGCAGGATCGCCTTGCCGAGCTCGGAAAACTCCGCCCGCTTCTTCAGGCGGACGAAGCGGCGGATCCGGGCCTTGGCCTTGCCGGTGACCACGAACTGCTCCCAGGTCGGCGACGGCGTCTGGGTCTTGGAGGTGGCGATCTCGACCTGATCGCCGTTGTTGAGGCGGGTCCTGAGCGGCACCAGGCGCCCGTTGATCTTGGAGCCGACGCAGGTATCGCCGATATGGCTGTGGACGGCATAGGCGAAGTCGACCGGGGTCGCGCCCCGGGGCAACGCGATCAGGTCGCCCTTGGGCGTGAAGCAGAACACCTGGTCCTGGAACATCTCGAGCTTGGTGTGCTCGAGGAACTCCTCAGGCCCGGCCGCGTGCTCCAGGATGTCCAGGAGCTCGCGAAGCCAGCGGTACTGTCGGCCGTGCTTGGCCTCGGCCGAGTCCTGCTTGTAGACCCAGTGAGCGGCGACGCCGAGCTCGGCCACGTCGTGCATGTCGCGGGTGCGGATCTGCAGCTCGATGCGCTGGCGCTCGGGCCCGATGACGCCGGTGTGGATCGAACGGTAGCCGTTCGGCTTCGGGGTCGAGATGTAGTCCTTGAAACGGCCGGGCACGACCGGATATGCGGCGTGCAGCAAACCGAGGGCCTGGTAGCAGTGGTCGACCCGGTCGACGACGATGCGGAAGGCCATGATGTCGGAGAGCTGCTCGAAGCCGACGTTCTTCCGCTGCATCTTCCGCCAGATCGAGTACGGCGTCTTCTCGCGGCCCGAGATCCAGGCTTCGACCCCGCCGTCCCGAAGGGTCTCCTTCAGCTCGGAGATGATGCCTTCGACGAGGTTCGCTCCCTTGTCGCGGAGAAAGGAGAGCCTGGCCGTCACGCTGTCGCGGGCATCCTTGTTGATCTCGGCGAAGGCCAGGTCATCGAGCTCGTCCTTCATCCGGTGGATGCCGATGCGCTCGGCCAGCGGCGCATAGATCTCCATGGTCTCCATCGCGATCTTCCGGCGCTTGGCCGGGTTGGCGATGAAGTTGAGGGTGCGCATGTTGTGGAGCCGGTCGGCGAGCTTGACCAGGAGGACGCGGATGTCCTCG
>CAMBVS010000009.1 GCA_945871425.1 Rhizobium sp. Q54
TTGGTTGCGGGGGCCAGATTTGAACTGACGACCTTCAGGTTATGAGCCTGACGATCATCCAACCGTCATGTTCGTCTTCCACCGCATCCGACCAACTGATCACCAAAAATCCAGTTTAATCGATATATCTAGTCACTGCTGACTATCGCACCCATCTTAGTACCCATCCCAGAATTGCGAGGCTGCGGTGCCTCCCGAACAGGGTCCAAAGAAAAAAGCTGTTCCCGCCGCCCTAGCCGAACCCAGGCGGCAGCTCCGGCATCAACGGCGAAGACGCGGCGATACGTGTGCCGTCGAGGACCGAGCTGCAGCCAACGACAGCTGAGGCCTGTCTGGAAGACTCGGCGTTGCTATGTCGGAGTCGGTAACCTGAGCGCCGGAAAGCGTTCCGCGGGCATTGTCCGATGTGGGAGATCCGCGCCCCACCAGGCTGCCGCTCGGATCAATGCTTGTCGCGAATTCGCACTCCAGCCGCTCGAGCGCGGGCTGGCAGAGGGAGAGACTGTTTCGCGCTCGCGAACCGCTCGCTTGCCGACACCCATCGCGAGGATTCAGCGGAACGGCCGACTCTGCCTTGTGTCCCCACGGCATCCTCATGGTTCGGGGCCAAGCTCTGCAGCCACGCTCGGACAAGGTGTCCGCCGCACCCTCGACCGCCGATGGATGCGAGCGCCCGCGGCCGTCCTTGCAACCCGCGGAGGGATAGGCTCCTCATGCTCCGACACGTCCGCGGTCGCTCGCGCAAATTCGCCCCAATCCGCCCCTAAAAGATGGGTAGGAAGATGGGAATGGACGAGAACCGAGCGCGTCTTCAGCGCTTCGCTACGTTCGAGGTGGCTTTAGAGGCAGAGTTCCTTCTCATGCGCCAGCCTAGCTAGGCGGCGCGCGCGGCATCACTTAGCCAATCCGCGGCATTGATTCCGACGGCCGGGGTCGACACGGCGAGCGAGCCTTTCCGCCAGTTCACCGACGACGTGTACGCCGAAATGACGTTGGCTGCCGCTCGCCGGGGCGCATCGGAGAAAGGATAGCCGATAGAACCTGACCGTCGCAGCGAACTCGAGGAATTCGACGCCGAGTGTCCCTCGCCCACCCGAACAGTTGTGGCCCCGCCGTTGGCAGGGCCACATAGCAACTGCTAGTGCTGAGGCTTACAGTATCTTGAGATCGAGTCCATCGTCAGCCGACGTGCGCGGCCGTGCATGATTGACTCCAATTTCTTCTGCGCGATCAGGCGATAGAGTTTTGTTCTGCCGACCGCCAGCAGCACGCAGGCCGTCCTCGGCGTGACTAGGAGCGGCTGGGGCGGCGGTTCGCCCGAGTGCCTAAGAATGGCAGGCTCTCGCCGTGGCCGCTTAGGAACGCCACGCTTGCGCTTGAAATGGCGATCGTGGGCCCTACGTGGAGACGCCTGATCGGCCCGCGGGGTCTCCGCGTTACGCGATACCGAAGCCGGCTCGGCGGTCCGTTCACTCTCTCCACCACCTGAAGATTTCGCTTTCGGGGACATTGGAAGCTCCGTTCAAGGCGGCCGGCGGAATGCCAGCCCCAGCCCCTTAGACGCAGGTTCGGCGCAGACCGTTCACCCCGGCTCGCCAGCGTTCGGAACAAACTATCGCTAGTATTCAAGTCGGGAGCTGCCGGCCATCTTCAAGCGGACCGAAGCCGGACGCCCCTGAGCCGGCAGGCGGGCGCCACGGCTTTGCCCACGTGCGGCTGCCATGTCTCCTGGCGCCCTTATCCCTTCCCGCCCAGCATCTGGAGCCAAGCTAGAGCTCCTGCCCATCGCGGCCCTTGGCCGATCTCGTCGGCCGGCGGGGCTGAGCGCGTTTCGCTTCGGATGGGCGCGCCGGACCTGGCGGAGGCGCTAGCGGTCCCTGCTCCGGCGTCAGAGATTTACTGGTAAGCGGTGCAAGAGGCGCCTGATTTGGCTTGGATCGGCTGTGCTTCCTGCTCTGTCGCGGGGCGATTGGGGGAGGGCCCGGTGGCTGAGGACGCGAGGTCGCTGCCTTCGGCTGAGCGGTTCCCTTCGAGGCATCAATCACCCGTGGTGCCGTACCGGAGCGAGGATCACCGCCCTGCGAAGTCCCGTTTGCCGCCCTGGCGCGCTTCAGGCTTATGATTGTATCGACGAGTTCCAGATCCCGCCGGATGGCATCCCTAGACTGCTGTCTCTCCGCGGCCAAGGTCAACGAACCGTCAAGAGTCCTTCCGGCGTCTCGGCGCAGTGCGGCGCTTCCTAGATCCCTGACCTCCTTGAGCAGCTGCGCTTCGCGAACGCGCCACGCCTTATCGACGGCCCAGTCGGAGTCTCGCTGCAGCCCCGATCGCAGCTCCTGATCCAGAGAGGTTCGTGCCGCGATCCATCTCATGAATTCGCCCATGCACACCGCGCGATGGTGCTCGACGGCCATCCAGGGCTCATCGATTGCCGGAAGCCTCTCCAACTTCCGCAGCGTCAGTCGACGAGCCATCGGGTGGGCAGTGTCTGGATCCTTCAAGCCGTGACGTGGCCCGTCGAGTTCGGCGGCCTCGCGCGCGATGAGCGGCAACTCCATCTTCAACCACGTCATGGACGGGAAGCCTTGCGGCCCCGAAACCGAGAGCGTCACCCCCAGGCCACTCTCGACGAGCTCGAGGATCTCCTTGACCGCTCCCTCTGCAGACGTTGCGCCAGGCAATGGCCGTTCCATTGCGCGCCTTGCGCGCCGCTCTACATGAACGAGGCGGCTCACCGCAGTGGTTACTGCTCGTCTTGCGGTCGTGAGCTCCTCCAACTTGCGAGCCAAGCTCTCTTTCCTGGCCTTGTCGAGCCGGGTATGTGGCGTTCCCTCTTCCGTCTCCAGGGCGCGCTTCGACGCCGCGTTTGGATCGAGATGCCGAACAGCCTTCGCTCGTTCAGCAAGGCACTTTCTCATCGCCTCACTTGCAAGGACAAGGTTGACGAGCTCTTCCAACTGGGCCACGGCTCGTTGCCGTCGCTCAATCTCCTCCAGTCGTCGCTCTCGCAGCTGCGGCCCTGCTATGACGGTGGCTTCCGACTGGATCTCCTGCAGTCGCCTCCTCAGCCGCAAGGCATTCGAAAAGGCGGATTTGGCGCCGTTAGGTCGCCCGTCGGGGAGGACACTCCGAGCCAGTGCCCGGTCGACCCAACCCGACCGGTCCCGTGCGCGAGCGACCTCGAAGTCGGAGCGCACGGCACCAATCACAAGCGGCGAACGTGTTCCTCCACGACCGTCGAGCGCATTTATGACCCTCTCCTGGAGCCAAACGACGGCCGCTGACCCGGGGTAAACAGCCATGGCATCGTCCAAGCGAGAGACAAGACCCTCGACTTTCCTCGCATCCGCGCAGTCCGTGTCCGCCGCCTCGACGACGCGCCAGGCGCCCTCCTTCCAGCCGTTCCTGACTCCGCGCAAGGTCGGCACGCCGGCCCGCTCGAGCCGCATCCGCCACGCCCCCATGTGCTGCGCCGGCAGCTTCTCGACGCCCATCTCCCGATAGGTGCGCGGATCGTAGAAGCCCCGCCCCGCAGGAGGTTCGATGCCTCGCGTCGCCGCCTCCGCGATGGACTCGTTGACGACCCTTGCGAAGTGCCGGCGGAGGCTGCCCGGCCATCCGACATGCGCCACCTCCGGACGCTTCAGCGGCGCACGGCCCCGGCTTCCGCTCGCCCCGTCCCCGGCCTTCGCCGCCGCGCTTCCGTCAGCTCCTAGCGACGCCCTGGCGTCGCGCGCGGACCCGCGGGTCGGCTGCGATTCGTCTGGCGGATGGCGGGCGACCGGCCGGTCGCTGTAGACCACGTGCAGGTGGACGTTGCGATCGTCACCCCCCTCGTCGACGTCGGGCAGATGCACGACGCCGTGATGGGGAAGGTCGAGGCGGATGAACACCTCGCAGAAGCGCTCGGCGATCCGCCGCCTGTCATCCGCGGAAAGCCAGTACGGCAACTCGGCGATAATCCGGTACTGGACCCGTCCTCCGGGCCGCTCCCGCGCCTCGGCATCCTTCCAGAACTGGATCCGCTCCTCGCTGGTCGACCCGATCGTGCCGAAGCTGATCTCTCCGATCCCGTCGCTCTCGACCTCGGCGCGCCGGCCGGATTCGCTCGCCTCGGCCCGCTCGATATAGGCCTGGAAGCGGGCCGGGGTCCCGGGCGCGCTGTCCGGCCGGCCGATCCGCCGCGCTTGCCAGGACGAAGCGGCCGCGCGGCCTCGCCAGCCGGGAGGAACGATCCGTTTCGAAACCATCTCCGCCGGAACGTGCCAGCAGCGGCGCGCCCGGTCGTAGACGCCGCCCATCGCCTTCACCTGGCCGCACATCCCCGAAGGCAGGCGGCCGCCGCCGCCCTGGCGGTCGAGCCGCCGATGCCTCTCGCCCGCCTCCGCCCGGCTCATTGCCTTGTCGGGAAAGATGTAGGCCCGGCCGGCCGGGGCATCGCCGCTCCGCGGAATGCCCGGAGCCGGCCCGCGCCGGACCCGGCGGACGACGGTGTGGGACAGGTAGAAGCTGGTGCCGCCGCCCGGACCCTGCGGGCGGCTCGAGCGATAGGCCGGCATCGAATACTGGGCCCGCGACATCCGGCCGAGACGGCCGGTGAACAGTTGCTCCCCGCTTCCGCCGGCCTCCTCAAGCCGCCCGCATCGTCGGAACCAGTCCTCGTCGAATTTGAATATCGCCTCCATCTTGTCGCTCCGGCGTTGGCTGCGTCCTGCTGAGTCCTTAGACGAACGGGGCGGGCCAGACGTTCACTCCTCGGCATTTGACTAAAATGCGACCGCTCTCGCCCGGAAGGGATGAGTGGGGTAGCCGCGGGACGTGCCCGATGCGCTGCGCGTCGCCTGGTAAGGCGTGACGGTAGGACGCAGGGATGATCCGGCTAAGCTCGGCCCTCGCCGCCGGCGGAAAAGTCCGGAAACGAGAGTGGCTAAGCCACAGGGCACCGAGGTGGCGATGGCTTTTTCGGGAAAGCCGGTATTGCGCGTCAGCCCGGCCGCAACTTTCCAGACACGCACACGGCAGGTTTGACTTTGGCTGTCGACGGCAGAGCCTTCCTCCTCCAGGCGTGACGGCCCGACGCCGGCGCTAAGCCACGTGCCCGCAACCTTCCAAATAGGAGGTGGCGCACCGATCGATGCTGACTGGCCAAACGCGCCGCAGTGGAAGCCTGGTCGCGCGCGTGACGCACCACGCCCCTACGCGCCCTCTCAACCCGCTTGCTTGAGCGCCGGTCGACAAGGGCGCGTCAACGTCTCTCAGCGCTCGTGAGGCGCGGCTGTCGGCGCTCCCGCATCCACGGGATGAGGGCGGATCTCAGGCCCACGACTCGGGTGACTTCGACGCGCAGTCAGCCTGCGACCAGCCGCCGCGTTGCGAACCATCCCGGTCGGCGCCCGTCTCGCGCGCACACCACCAGCAGCAGTTCGCATGCGGCTTCCCTCGAAGGGTTGACGCGTCCTTTGAAGATCCGATCGGCCGCGTCACGAAGAGGGTGACAGGCCAACGGGCGCAGCGCGATCTGACTGACGATCCCTGTCCTTCGAACGCATGCTCCCCGCCAGCCGTGAACTCCCTTCCGGTCCACTGCGTCTAAGGGGTTTGGTCATCTTCAAGGAGAGGCGTCATGACCACGGATCCCACCAAGCCCTCGTCATCCCTTAAAGGGGCGGAGAGCTCGTCGAAGGTCGCCGCAAGCGGCGGTCGGCTGGCGCCGCCATCGCAGCCGGCGACAGCTCCAACGATCGGCCGAAACGCCATTCCGCCCACCCCGCCGCCTGACCCGGCGAGGACCGGGTCGGCATTGCCGGCCGAGCAGAATCCGCTCCGGAAGCCGACAGGACCCGGGGGCTCCACCGAGCCGGCATTCATGCCCGGGCCTGCTGGATCTGCCCACGGAAAAGGGGCGTCCGCAGTGGACGACGAGCGAGGAGTCGCCGCGGACAATACCCGGCTCCGCATCGACGCGTCCGAGCGTCGGTGGCCGCGCGGCCCCGATCCTAGCGTGGGAGATCCCTGCCCGATCGGCAACAAGACCGCCGCGGCACTCTGGCGGGCTAGACGGGCGGTGCTCCTCGCCGAGGAGATTGTCGCCAAAACCAAGGAACGTGTTTCCGAAGAGGCCCAGAAGGAGCGAGCGCACTACGACGCCTGGCTGCGTCGCGAGCGCGACAGCAGCGCGCGGGCCACCCTCCTCGCAGTGCGGGCGGCGGAAGTAAGCGCGGTCGACATCAACGCGCTCGCGGAGCTCGCCGCAGCCAAGCGGATGACGGTTCGCCAGTTCCTTGACGAGCTCGCCGGGGCTCTATGAACGGCTAGAATGTGAAGGCTAAGGGTTGCAAGTACTCGTGCGCGAGAGACGGCCCGACCTTGAGCCGGAAGCGACCCCGAATCGGATGTGGCCCCGACGAATGTTCGTCGGTTGGTATTCTCGGACGTCGTCCTAAACTCAACCGCGTCTAGTCCTCACGTTCGGATTTCCGCCGCCCAAAAGTCCTGTCGAGTCTGCGTTGGACGAGCTTCCAATGCTCGTCTCGACACCGCGCGGCCTGCGGCGATAGAACGCCAAACGTCTTCATCGCGTCTTCCATTTTGTGAGACCGAGCAAGTTCCACTGCCTCTTCCGCTTGCTCAATGGTTGGTGCGGGCAGGCTTCGCAACCATGCGATTCTTTCCAATTCCATCTCGCGCCAACGGCGCACGATGTCTTGCTGAACTTCCGGCGGCGATAACAGGAGGATCGTTGCAGACCGCTCGGGGCGTCGGGGCCCATAATCCTCTGCCATTTCCTGATGCTCCGTCGAACAACCCTCGCGATGCCATCTCGCAGATTCCCGATTAGTACGGCGAGTGCTTCACAATTAAGCCTTCGGCATCGCCGTACCGCAAGTAACGGCGATGTGACGCCCACCGAGGGGACCTCCCGCCTCGGTATGGACATTCCATCGACTAGAGGGTCAGAGGCGGAAAGGAAGCCGAGTAGTCGCGCCGGCTACATCGAGAACATGCAGTCGATCCGAGCAAGCGGCCGGCGGCTTGTGAAGAGCGCCTGAAATCGTTTCAAGGATCAGCGCGACGCCTTCTCGCCACGTTCGCGACGGGATGTGATTCAAGATGCCTGCTGGAGGAGGAGGCCAGGGGGCATGGGAGTTCCGCTATCGGAGGATCTTCGTGTTCGTGTGGTGCGGGCGGTCGAGGACGGGTTGTCTCGGCGCCAGGCTGCGGAGCGGTTCGGGGTCGGTGTGTCGAGCGCGATCCGGTGGGTGGATGAGTGGCGTCGCAGCGGCCGCACGGCGGCCCTGGCTCAGGGCGGCGACCGGCGGTCTGATCGGATCGAAGCGGAGGTTATTCAATGTGCGTTGCTACGCGCGGGACACGGCTGCGCCGACGGAGAGCGTCCGACCGTTGATGATTTGTTGGCTGTCTATGCGATCAAGGAGGCGGCTGCATTGCCGACCCCGACAGGCATCGCCATTGTCGATGACTTGATCACCGGGGGCACCGCATTACCGTGCAAATGCACACGATCCTAAGCGGGCCATTCCCAGGCATTCCGGTGTCTGGAAATTTGTCGCGAGACGTGTCTTCCCGGATGAAGACGGAATCGATTTCGATACCGATTGCCGAATACCGCGATTAATGGGACGGCCGCACGGACGCGTCGCTTACCGCCCGTATTCGCCCCTGCTTATTGGTCAATTATTGGACAATCTCGTGCCATTGCCACGGAAAACGTGGCGTCCCCAACGAGATTCGAACTCGTGTTACCAACGTGAAAGGCTGGTGTCCTAGGCCTCTAGACGATGGGGACGGCGCGGCTGGGATTACCCTCGCCGCCGGCTAATTGCAACAGTTTCAGCCGTTTCGCTCCGAAGCGAACACGCTGGCCTGCGCATCCTGGGGCGGCGCACGCTGGCCCTCCTGGTCCAGATTGGGACACGGTTGGACGGCCTCACTCCCAAAACGATATCGACCCCGGTTCGGGTGGTCCTGCTGTGCCTCTGCGCGGCAACGGCCGGCGCGCTCGGCAATGTTGTGGTCCGATTGATGGGCGCCGAGCTCGACTCCTTCCAGATCGCCTTCTTCCGGAACCTTTTCGGTCTCGTCAGCGCGGCGATCCTGCTGCCGCTGCTCGCGGCCCGCGGCGGTTCGATGCTGGTCGACGCGCTCGCCATCCCGGGGCGGATGTGGATCGCCGCCAGCCTCAATGTCGTTTCGATGTTCTGCTTCTTCAGCGCCGTCGCCATGATGGGGCTCGCCGACCTGACGGCGCTCTCCTTTGCCGGCCCGGTCTGGTCGACCATCGGCGCCGCATTCATTCTCGGCGAGACCGTCCGCCGGAGCCGCTGGATCGCGACCCTCGGCGGCCTCGTCGGCGTCCTCGTCATCCTCCGCCCCGGGCTCGGCGCGCTGTCGCTGCCAGCCCTGGTGGTGCTGACGGGAACGGTCGCCTTCGCGCTCAGCAGCCTCACCGTGAAGGTCGCGAGCCGGAACCAGGCCGCGCTCGTCATCGTGCTCCAGATGTCGATGCTGATGACGCTGATCTCGTTCGGACCCGCGCTCGCGGTCTGGCGCTGGCCGAGTCTCGAAGTCTGGCTGTGGGGCGCCCTCCTCGGGTCGCTCGCCACGCTCGGCTGGTACATGCTGACGCGGGCGTTGACGATCGCCGATGCCTCGGCGATCCAGCCCTACGACTTCGCCCGGCTGCCGGCGACGATCCTGCCCGCCTATCTGCTGTTCGGCGAAGTGCCGGATGCCTTCGCGATCCTGGGATCGCTCATCATCTTCGGCGCTGCATTCTATGCCTCGCGCCAGGAGAGGCGGCCGACCGTCTAGCCCGCCGGCGCCGCATCCTCGACATGCAGCTGGGCCTGCCGGCGGCCGTTCCAGGTATCGAGCCTGAGCTTGCCGGCGACATGGAGCGCCGAGCCGCGGGCCTGCAGCAGCGCCGAGCCCAGGCCGCTCTCCAGCGAGCGAAACGCGATGCCGCGAAGCCGCGAGCCGTCGGCGCCCGCCAGCACGCAGGAGACATGCTTCTCGCCGACGACGTCGGCCTTCACCACCTTGACGCTCGTCATGGCGAAGCGTGGCTCGGAATTGCCGGCGCCGAACGGTCCGACGCATTGCACCAGCTCGACCAGCTCGGGCGTCGCCGCTCCGGGCGCCAGCGCACCGTCGAAGCCAAGGCTCGCCACCGGATCGAGTGCCGCCATCTCAGCCGCCATCCGCTCGGCGAGGAAGCGGGCGAACTCGGGGACCCTGGCCCCGTCGAGGGTGAAGCCCGCGGCCATGGCATGGCCGCCGCCATTGACCAGCAGCCCCGCCTGGCGCGCGGCGATCACGGCGGGCCCCAGCGCCACGCCGGCGACCGAGCGGCCAGAGCCTTTGCCGACGCCGTTCTCCAGCGCCACCACGCAGGCCGGCCGGTTGAAGTGGTCCTTGAGGCGGCTGGCGACGATGCCGATGACGCCGGCATGCCAGCCCTCGGCCGCGACCACGATCACCGGTGACTCTGAGTTCTCGGCGGCCATGGCCATGGCCTGTTCCAGCACCAGCATCTCGATCGCCTGGCGCTCGGCGTTGAAGCGGTCGAGCTCGGCCGCGATCGCCTTGGCCTCACCCGGATCGTCCGAGGCGAGAAGGCGAGCGCCGAGATCGGCGCGGCCGACCCGGCCGCCGGCATTCACCCTGGGACCCATCAGGAATCCTAGGTGATAGGCCTCGGGCTCGGTCGCGATGCGGGCGACGTCGGCGAGCGCGGCGAGGCCCGCATTGCCGCGCCGCTTCAGCACCTTGAGCCCCTGGCACACCAGCGCCCGGTTGAGGCCGACCAGGGGCACGACATCGCAGACGGTGCCGAGCGCCACCAGGTCGAGCCAGGCGAGCGGATCGGGCTCGGGCCGCGTGGCGAACCACCCGGCCTTCCTGAGCGCGCGGTTCAGGCCCACGACCAGCAGGAAGGCGACGCCGACCGCCGCCAGGGTGCGATGCGGGCTCTCCTCGTCCAGCCGGTTCGGATTGACCAGCGCGAAGACCTCGGGAAGCTCCGGCTCGGCCGTGTGATGGTCGATCACCACCACGTCGAGCCCGGCCTCCTTCGCCGCCGCCAGCGCCGCGAAGGCGGTGGTGCCGCAATCGACGGTGATCGCGACCGAGGCTCCCTCCCCCTTCAGCTTCAAGAGCGCCGGCGCGTTCGGGCCGTAGCCCTCGGTCATGCGGTCGGGGATGTAGACCCGCACGCGGCAGCCGACCGCATGCAGGTAGCGGTGCAGAAGCGCGGACGAGGTGGCACCGTCGACGTCATAGTCGCCGAAGATCGCGACCAGCTCGCCGCCGCTCACCGCGCGGACCAGCCGCTCGATCGCCACGTCCATGTCGCGGAGATGGCTCGGATCGGGCAGCCAGTCGCGCAGAGTCGGCTTGAGGAAGCGATCGGCATCGTCGGCGGCGATGTTGCGGGCGGCGAGCAGGCGCCCGATCAGCTCGGGCACGCCGAGGCGCTGGGAGAGCTGAAGCGAGAGACGGTCGTCGCCGCCGTTGCGAGCACGCCAGCGCCGCCCGGTGACCGAGCGTTCGACCCCGAGGAAGGGGCCGGTCACCGGATCATGCTTTCGGATCGGCCTTGGGATCGGCGGCCGGCTTGCGGACCAGGTCGTGCTCGGCCTCGATGGTGCGCACGGTACCGGTCTTCGACCGCATGACCAGCGAGCTGGTCAGGATCGAGTTGCCGCCGCGGCGCACGCCACGCACCATCGAGCCGTCGGTGACGCCGGTCGCCGCGAACATCACGTCGCCCTTGGCGAGGTCGAGCATGCTGTATTTGCGGTTGAGATCCTTGACGCCGAGCTTGGCGGCGCGGCCCTTCTCGTCGTCGTTGCGGAAGAGTAGCCGGCCCTGCATCTGCCCGCCGATGCAACGGAGCGCCGCCGCCGCCAGCACGCCCTCGGGCGCACCGCCGGAGCCCATGTAGATGTCGACGCCCGACGACGGCTTGGATGTCGCGATGACGCCGGACACGTCGCCGTCGGAGATTAGCATGATGCGGGCCCCCGCCTCGCGGGTCTTGGCGATCAGCTCGGCATGGCGCGGGCGGTCGAGGATGCAGGCGACGATGTCGGAGATGTCGACCTTCTTCGCCTTGGCCAGAGCCTTCAGGTTCTTGGCCGGGCCTTCGTCGAGGTCGACCACGCCGTCCGGCAGCCCGCCGCCGACCGCGATCTTGTCCATGTAGACGTCGGGCGCGTTGAGGAAGCCGCCGTGCTCGGCCATGGCGATGACCGCGAGCGCGTTCGGCGCCCCCTTGGCGGTGATGGTGGTGCCTTCCAGCGGATCCAAGGCGATGTCGATCTTCGGCCCGCCGCGGCCGACCTTCTCGCCGATATAGAGCATCGGCGCCTCGTCGCGCTCGCCCTCGCCGATCACCACGGTGCCGTCGATGGCGAGCCCGTTCAGCGCGCGGCGCATGGCGTCGACCGCCGCCTGGTCCGCCGCCTTCTCGTTGCCGCGTCCCATCCACAGCGAGGCGGCCAGCGCCGCCGCTTCGGTCACGCGCACCGCCTCGAGGGCGAGGTTGCGGTCCATGGTGGAGTCGGATGCGGCAGTCTTCGGCATGGGTTTCCTCCGGCTTTCGTCTTCTTCTAGAGCGACTCGATGCGGATCATGCGCGGCGGCTCGACCACGCTCTTCAAGGTCTCGATGCGGGCGAGCGCACGGCGCATCGCGGCTTCCTCGGTATCATGGGTGGTCAGCACCAGCGGCACGCCCTCGTCGGGCGAGCGGACCCGCTGGAGCACCGCCTCCAGCGATACCAGCTCGTCGCGGAGCGCCGCCGCGATGTCGGCGACCACGCCCGGCTGGTCGACCACCATGAAGCGGACATAGTAGGGGCCGACATGGCGTTCCATGGCCGCGGTCGGCTCGCTCGCAAGGCTGGACGCCGGAATCCCGAAGGTCGGGATCGATCGTCCTCGCGCGATGTCGACCAGGTCGGAGACCACCGCGGACGCGGTCGGCCCGGCGCCGGCGCCACGGCCCTGGAACACCGTCTGGCCAACGAAGTCGCCCTCGGCCACCACGGCGTTGAACACGCCCTCGACATGGGCGATCGGCGTCTCCAGCGGCACCATGCAGGGATGCACGCGCTGCTCGACGCCGTGATCGGTCTGGCGCGCGATGCCGAGCAGCTTGATGCGGTAGCCCAGCTCCGCCGCATACTCGATGTCGAGTGCCGAAACATGGCGGATCCCCTCGACATGGACGCCGGCGAAGTCGACGGCGCGGCCGAAGGCGAGCGAGGTCAGGATGGCGAGCTTGTGCGCGGCATCGACGCCGTCGATGTCGAAGGCGGGATCGGCCTCGGCGTAGCCCAGCTTCTGCGCATCGGCCAGCACGTCGTTGAACGGCCGCCCGGTCTTCCGCATCGTCGTCAGGATGTAGTTGCAGGTGCCGTTGAGGATCCCGTAGACGCGGCTGATGCGGTTGCCGGCCAGGCCTTCGCGCAGCGCCTTGACGATCGGAATGCCGCCGGCGACCGAGGCCTCGAAGGCGAGCGCGACGCCCTTCGCCTCGGCGGTCTTCGCGAGCACGGTGCCGTGATGAGCGAGAAGCGCCTTGTTGGCGGTGACCACGTGGCGGCCCTTCGCCAGCGCCGTCTCGACCGCCCGCCTCGCCGCGCCGTCGGCGCCGCCGATCAACTCGACCACGACCTCGGCATCGGCCTCCGCCGCCAGCGCCACCGGATCGTCGAACCACCGAAAGGCCGAGAGATCGACGCCGCGGTCCTTGCCTTTCGCCCGGGCCGACACCGCCGTCACCTCGATCGCCCGCCCGGCGCGGCGGGTCAGCAGGTCGCGCTGCTCGGCGAGGAGCTTCACGGTCCCGGCGCCGACCGTACCCAGGCCGGCAATGGCGATCTTGAGAGGCTTCGACATCGGATTCTTCAGGCGGCGGCGATCTTGCATCGCCGCGGTTGCAGGGGGTCCCCTAATAGCGGCGGAGACTCGAAAAAGCGAGGGTGAACGGGGTCCTTTCCCCTACTCGACGAACACCTCCGCCCGGCGGTTCGGCGCCTCCGCCGCAGCGCTTCCGGCGATCACCAGGGGTTCGGCGTCACCCACCGCCTCGACCGCCAGCCGTTCACCAGAGAGGCCGTTGCGCATCAGCTCCTGGGCGACCGCATTGGCACGGTCGAGAGAAAGGTTGAACTCGGCGACCTCACCCTTCGCTCCCTCGCCTCCGTTCGGGCGGCCGGCATGCCCGACGATGCGGACGCGCCCGCCGATCTCCTGGGCGAGCGCGGCGATGCGGGCCAGGGTCTGGCGATCGCTCGGCCCGAGCCGGGCAGAGCCTTCGCCGAAGCGGATTGTGGCGGCCGGCTCTCCCGGACGGATGGCCGGCGCCGGGCTTCTGCTTTCGATATAGGCGACCTGCGACTTCGCCGACTCGCGCGCCGTGTGCTGAAGCGCACCGGTGCGCGGCGGCCTCGCCGGCGGCGCCGGGGGCGGCTCGGCCACCGGTTGGCGCAGCTGGACGACCGTCTCGGAGCGGGCGAGCTGCTGGCGGTAGACCTGATCGACCGTCGGCGTCGCCGGAGCGGAGGTCGCCGCCTGCGGTCGGGGAGCGGAAGAGATCTGCGGCGCCGGCGGTGGCGGCACCGGAGCCTGGACCGAAGGGGCCGGGGCGGATGCCGGGCGGGGCGGCGGCGCAGAAGGCGCTGCAGCCGGTACGGGCCGCGCAGCCGACGGCGCGCTGGGAGCGGCGACCAGCGGCATGGTCGGCGGCGGCGGCGGCGGGACCGGTTGCGCGGTCGCCGAGCTGTCGGTGGTCGGAGCGGCGGCGGCCGGAGCGGCGGCGGCCGGAGCGGTGGCGGCCGCGCGCGGTGGCGCCACGGGAGCCGGGACCGGCGATGCCGGCGGCGGCGGCGATGCAGAGGCGGCCGAAGGCGCGGTTGGCGGCGGTGGCGGAGCGAGCGGCGCCGCAGGGGCCGGCGTCGCCCGGGCGGGAGCCGCCGCAACCGGCGTCGGTGTCCCCGCCGCCTGGGGCAGCTTCGCCTGCAGGTCGTCGTCGGTGTATTTGGCGTTCTCGCGGTCGGAGATCAGGCCCTGAGTCAGGCTCTGGCGCTCGGCCGGCGTGCTGGCCCGGGTCGGGCGCGGCGGCACCGTCGCAAGGTTCGGCGCCGCCTTGGCCTGGGCGTCCGCCATCTTCGGGTCGGTCGGGCTGGGCTTGGCCGGAGTCGACGACGAGAGGGCGCCGCTGGCCGAGCGGTACCACTCGACGGGGTTGACCACGTCGGGAACCGACGAACAGCCGCCGAGCGCCAAAAGCACAATGATCATAGGCCCGTACGGCCGCATTGACGCCATTCCACCCCTCCTGCCTGCTCTCCCGGCATCCGACGGACGGTCGGTTTGGGGTGACCTTCCCGCCGGCATCGTGTAAGAAAATAACAAGAAGCAGATAATCGTTTTAGCCGCTTCCCGAAGGGCGGTCCACCGCCCCTTGAACGAAGATCGGGCGCGGCAGGAGCAACGCGCAATGGTGGATAGCCAGGGCCCGCAGGTGAAGGTTCCCGATCCCGTCGAGTTCGCCAAGACCATGGCCCGGATCGGCGACCGCAGCCGCCAGCTCGTGTCCGCTTTCGTCGCCCGCCAGGCGGAGAAGGCGGCCGCCTCCGGCGGCAGCCCCCACCACGACCCTCTCAACATCGGCACGGCGTTCGTCGAGCTGACCACCCGCCTGATGGCCGACCCCGCGCGCTTGGTCCAGGCCCAGATCAGCCTCTGGCAGGACTACATGTCGCTCTGGCAGACGGCGACGCGGCGCTTCTTCGGGGAGACGACCGAGCCGGTGGCCGAGCCGGCCGCCGGCGACCGCCGGTTCAAGGACCAGGCCTGGCAGGAAAGCTTCGTCTTCGACTTCATCAAGCAGTCCTACCTCCTGACCGCCCGCTGGCTGCAGCAGACGGTCAAGGAGACTGAGGGGATGGACCCTAAGACCGCGCAGAAGGTCGACTTCTATACCCGCCAGTTCGTCGACGCGATGGCGCCGTCCAACTTCCTGATGACCAACCCCGAGGTACTGCGCGCCACCATCGAGTCGGGCGGCGAGAACCTGGTGAAGGGGCTCGACAACCTCCTGAAGGACCTCGAGCGCGGCAAGGGCAAGCTCGCGATCAAGATGACCGACATGGAGGCCTTCCAGGTTGGCAAGAACATCGCGACCGCGCCCGGCAAGGTCGTCTTCCAGAACGACCTGATGCAGCTGATCCAGTACTCGCCCACCACCGACAAGGTGATGAAGCGCCCGCTGCTGCTGGTGCCGCCCTGGATCAACAAGTTCTACATCCTCGATCTCCGCGAGAAGAATTCATTCATCCGCTGGGCAGTATCCCAGGGCATCACCGTCTTCGTCGTCTCCTGGGTCAACCCGGGCGAGACGCTCGCCGAGAAGACCTTCGAGGACTACATGTTCGAGGGTCCGCTGGCCGCGATCGACGCGATCGAGAAGGCGACCGGCGAAAAAGAGATCAACGCCATCGGCTACTGCATCGGCGGTACGCTGATGGCGGCGACGCTCTCCTACATGACGGCCAAGAACGACAAGCGCATCGCCTCCATCACCTACTTCACCACCATGGTGGACTTCGCCGAGGCCGGCGAGCTCTCGGTCTTCATCGACGAGGAGCAGCTGCAGGCGCTCGAGACCAAGATGGAGAAGGAGGGCGGCCTCGACGGCGGCGCCATGTCGACGACCTTCAACATGCTGCGCGCCAACGACCTGATCTGGTCGTTCGTGGTGAACAACTACCTGCTCGGCAAGGACCCCTTCCCCTTCGACCTGCTCTACTGGAACGCGGATTCGACGCGCATGCCGGCGGCCATGCACAGCTTCTATCTCCGCAAGATGTACCAGGAGAACAAGCTGGTGGAGCCGGGCGCGATCCGGCTCGGCAACGTGCCGATCGACCTGACCCGCATCAAGCTGCCGACCTTCATCCTGTCGACCCGCGAAGACCACATCGCGCCGTGGCGGTCCACATTCGCCGCGACCAAGCTCTACAAGGGGCCGGTCAAGTTCGTGCTGTCGGGCTCCGGCCACATTGCCGGCGTCGTCAACCCGCCAGTGCCGGAGAAATACGGCTACTGTACCAACGAGAAGAAGACGGACACGCCGGAAGCCTGGCTCGAAAGCGCGAGCCAGCACGCCGGATCCTGGTGGCCGGAATGGGCGAAGTGGCTGCAGGCGTTCTCAGGCGGCGAGGTCCCGGCGCGAAAGCCCGGCGACGGCAAGCTGAAGCCGATCGAGGACGCGCCGGGCTCCTATGTGATGGCGAAGACGCAGTAGCTTGGGGTCGGATCGACGGGCAAGGCGACTAGCTCTTTGCCAGTATCCGAAGCGAGTTGCGGTATTGGCGCATGGCCTTTCCGCCGGCTTCCATAGCCCGCTCGAACTCGGCAGCGTCCGAAGAGATCTCGTATCCACCGGCGGTTCGGGAAGCGGCAGGCTCCGCGCCCTCGCCCCTCCGCCGGCTTCGCCGGGAGAAGGAGTCCGAAAAGACCCTCCTTAGTCGCCGCGTTCGCGGCGATAGACCTGGGCGTGCTTGGCGTAGCCGTCGACGGTGGCCGCCATGTGGGCCGAGTCTTCCGCCGAGAGCGTGCGCATCGGCTTGGCCGGGCTGCCGCCCCAGAGCTCGCCCGACTTCATGTGCTTCCTCGGCGTCAGCAGCGAGCCGGCGGCGAGCATGGCGCCGGCCTCGATCGTCGTGCCTTCGAGGATCGTCGACTTCATGCCGATGAAGGCGCCGTCGCCGATGACGCAGCCCTCCCCCACCACTGCATGTCCGATCAGCACGTCGGCGCCGATCACGGTCGGATAGCGCTTGCCGGCGACGTGGATGATGCAGCCGTCCTGGATGTTCGTGCGCGGGCCGACGGTGATCTTGTTGAGGTCGCCTCGCAGCACGACCCCGAACCAGACGCTGGCACCCGCCCCGATCTCGACATTGCCGATGATGACGGCGTTGTCGGCGATGAAGGCGTCGGGCGCGATGGTCGGCATCACCCCGCCAAAGGGAATGAGGATCCCGGAACGGCGCTCGCTCATCGATGACCTCCAAACGAAACGGGGCGCGAAACCGGTTCGCGCCCCGCAACGATCCGCAATGACGCGGAGATTAGCGCTTCGAGAACTGGAAGCTGCGGCGTGCCTTGGCGCGGCCGTACTTCTTGCGCTCGACGACGCGGCTGTCGCGGGTGAGGAACCCGCCCCGCTTCAAGACCGGGCGGAGGCCCGGCTCGAAATTGGTGAGCGCGCGGCTGATGCCGTGGCGGACGGCGCCGGCCTGGCCGGAAAGCCCGCCGCCCTTCACCGTGCACCACACGTCGTACTGCTCCTTGCGGTTGGCCACCTCGAAAGGTTGGGCCAGCAGCATGCGGAGCACCGGACGGGCGAAGTATTCCTTGATGTCGCGGTCGTTGACGATGACCCGGCCGATGCCGGGCTTGATCCAGACGCGGGCGACCGCGTCCTTGCGGCGACCGGTGGCGTAGGCGCGGCCCTTGCCGTCGATCTTGGGCTGGACGGCGACCGCCGCGACGGCAGCGGCGTCCGGCTTGAGCCCCTGGAGTGCCTCCTTGAGGTCGGCCATCTCAGTTGCTCCTCTTGTTCTTGGCATTCATGGCGGCGACGTCCAGCGTGGTCGGCTGCTGCGCCTCGTGCGGATGGTTGGCGCCGGCATAAACCTTGAGGTTGCCCATCAGGCGACGCCCCAGGGGGCCGCGGGCGAGCATGCGCTCGACCGCCTTGACGATCACCCGCTCTGGATGCTCGCCGCCGAGGCGGTTGGCCATGGTCTGGCCCTTGATCCCGCCCGGATGGCCGGTGTGGTAGTAGAAAACCTTGTCCGTCAGCTTCCGCCCGGTGAGCTTCACCTTCTCGGCGTTGATGACGATGACGTTGTCCCCGGTGTCGACGTGCGGGGTGAAGGTGGGCAGGTGCTTGCCCCTCAGACGCATGGCCAGGATCGAGGCCAGACGGCCGAGCACGACGCCATCGGCGTCGACGAGCACCCATTTCTTGGCCTTCGCGGCCTCGGCCGGCTTGGCTGAAAAAGTTTTCATCGCTCGCGCTCTTGAGAAAGGAACCGGCCCGAAGGAGCCGATCCGAAGGCGCGGAATATTGCAGGTTTTTCCAGGCTGTCAACGAAGAAGGCCCGAAATCAGAGACTTTCCTCAGAGCGGTAACATATTACCGCGAATATGACACCTCAAAACTTGCTCGATATGCTGATCGAGCCGAAGAAGTCGGGCTTCTTCTGGCCGTCGAATTCCTTGGTTCGCCAGACCTGGGTGTAGCTGATCCGGGTCTGGCGGAAGACGATGGCGAGGCCGGCCTGGACATCGGCCACGAACGGCCTCCTTCCGATCGACTGCTTGCTGTCGAAGGTGTTGCCGTCGAGGAAGATGTCGTGAGCCACCGCGCGCGCCTCCACCCCGGCGAAGAGGTACCAGGCGAGGCGGTCGGGCGGCTTGTCGAACGAGGCGGAGCCCGGCAGGGCCGGGCGGATCCGGGGCGGACCGAAATCGACCGAGAGGTCGTCGCCGATGCGGAAGGTCACTCCGGCGCCGCCATAGGTGAAGATGTTTCCGAGGCTGCCGGCGACATGAGGCACGACGTCGACGCCGAGGCCACCGGCGGTCTCGGCCAGGTAGCGCCACTTGCGCTCGAAGACCAGCGCCACGCCGGGCTCGTCGTCGATCTGGTTATCCCAGCCCTTCGCTTCGTCCACCCCGATCAGGCCGTGCCAGTTGTTCTGGACGGCCCGTCCCATCGCCCACGGCCCGACGACACCGAGGTCGAGCTCGACGGTGTTCAACTGCGTGTCCGACTGGGATTGGAAGGCGATGCCGCCATAGAGCCAGGCGCCGTAGGGACGATCGTCGAAGATCCGGTCGGTACGAACCTTGTTCTGCGGCGTGTAGAGGTTGTGGCCGAGGACGAAGCCCATGCGCCGGCGGGCCTGGGTGTCGATCAGGGGCATGTAGTAACCGAGGTCCCAAAGGAACTCCGGTCCGCCGCTGTCAGCCGACAGCCAGCCGAGGCGCAGGCCGTTGCTGTAGTGCTTGTCGGTGTTGTCCTTGGCAAAGAGATCGTTCTCGGTCACGAAATAGAAGACGCCTTGCGGGTCGCCCCGCGGCGCCTGGGAATGCGAGACCGGCGCGGGGGTCGGAGCCGGCGCTGCCGCCGGGGCCGGCGGGCGGGCTGGTTGGGCGAAGGCGGGTCCCGAATCGACGAGGCCCACCGTCAGCGCAACGGCGACGATGCCTCGTTTGAACCGGCTCATGCCTCATCCCTCCGGCGGCAAAGAATAGGTGGATGTAACGTGGCAGACCGGATCGTCTTCGCCTTGTGAGAAGATCGTGACTTCTCCGTAGGCTAGCCGGCGCCCGAGCTTCAGCAAACGCCCTTCCGCGACAAGATCTTTCGGCGACGGGCGGCGGAGGAAGTTGGCGTTGAGGCTGGTCGTCACCGCCATCTTCTGCCGGCCGATGCGGGAGAGCACGACCGCATACATCGTGTAGTCGGCGAGGCCCATCATCGCCGGCCCCGAGACCGTGCCTCCCGGGCGGAGATGCGCCTGGTCGATCGGCAGGCGCACCCGCGCCTCGCCGGCGACCAGGCGCTCGACCATGAAGCCCTGCTCCCAGGCGAAGGGCAGCTCCTCGCGGATGAGGACGTTGAAGTCCTCGATGCTGATGGCGGAAGGTCCGGGCCTGGTCATTGGTCGGACGACAGCTTGAGGCCGACGGTGCCGGCGACGATCAGGCCGATGCAGAGCATTCGGACGAGGTCGCGGGATTCGCCGAGCCAGACGATGCCGAGGATGGCCACGCCGGCGGCGCCGATCCCGGTCCACACCGCGTAGGCCGTTCCGATCGGCAGCGTGCGGGCCGCCAGCGCCAGCAGGATCATGCTGGCGACCATCGCGGCCACGGTCGCGACGCTGGGCCAGAGCCGGGTGAAGCCGTCGACGTGCTTGAGCCCGATGGCCCAGCCGATCTCGAGGATGCCCGCGAGCACCAGATAGACCCAGGCCATTCTAAGTCTCCCGTTCTTGACGCGCTGGACCCTTGGCCGGATAACACGTCCTGGAGCGTGGAAGGAAGACTCCCCATGACCGCCCTGCCCAAAGTCGACTCGGCCGAACCGATCGTCCTGACCTCGCATGCCGACGGCGTGCGGTTCCTCACGCTCAACCGGCCGCACTTTCGCAACGCGCTGTCGGTGGCGCTGATGACCGATCTCGAGGCTGCCCTCGAGCAGGCCGCCGGCGACGCTTCGGTGAAGGTGGTTGTGATCGGCGCCAACGGGCCGGCCTTCTGTGCCGGCCACGACCTCAAGGAGCTCCGTGCCAATCCCGGCGAGGATTTCTACCGCCGTCTCTTCGTCCAGTGCTCGCGGCTGATGACCAAGATCGTCCGCCTGCCGAAGCCGGTTATCGCGCGCGTCCACGGCATCGCCACCGCCGCGGGCTGCCAGCTCGTGGCATCCTGCGACCTCGCCGTCGCCGCGGATGACTCGCGCTTCGCCACCCCCGGCGTCAACATCGGCCTGTTCTGCTCGACGCCGATGGTGGCGCTCTCGCGCAACGTCGGCCGCAAGGCGGCGATGGAGATGCTGCTGACCGGCGACATGGTGCCGGCGGAACGCGCCCGCGAGCTCGGCCTGGTCAATCGCGTGGTCCCGGCAGCCGCGCTGGACGAGGCGGTCGGCGCGCTGGCACGCCAGATCGCGTCCAAGTCGCCGCTCACCCTCAAGATCGGCAAGGAGGCGTTCTACCGCCAGGCGGACATGAGCCTGGACGACGCCTATGCCCACGCCGCCGAGGTGATGACGCGCAACATGATGGCTCGTGACGCCGAGGAAGGCATCGACGCCTTCATCCAGAAGCGCCCGGCCACCTGGTGCGGAGCCTGAGTCCAAGGACATGACCGACACGAGCGCCGCGCCCGGCGGAGATCGCCATGCGAGTTATCCCGACGCGCTGATCAAGAGCATCCTCCGCAGCGTCAAGACCATCGCCATGGTCGGGGCATCGCCCAACTGGAACCGGCCCAGCTACTTCGCGATGAAGTACCTGCAGGACAAGGGCTACCGGGTGATCCCGGTCAATCCCGGCGCCGTCGGCCAGGAGATCCTCGGCGAGAAGGTCTATGCGTCTCTCCGCGAGATCCCGGACAAGGTCGACATGGTCGACATCTTCCGGGCGTCCGAGTTCGCGCCGCCGATCGCCGACGACGCCATCGCCATCGGCGCCAAGGTCCTTTGGATGCAGCTCGGCGTCCGCAACGACGCCGCTGCCGAGACCGCCGAGAAGGCGGGCCTCACCGTCGTCATGAACCGCTGCCCGAAGATCGAGTATGGCCGGCTCTCGGGCGAGCTCGGCTGGCACGGCTTCAACTCGGGCGTCATCAGCTCCAAGCGCCGGAAGATCTGATCCCATGAGCATCAAGAGCCGCTACGGCTTCGAGACCCTTTCGATCCATGCCGGCGCCTCGCCGGACCCGGCGACGGGCGCGCGCTCGACGCCGATCTACCAGACCACGGCCTTCGTCTTCGACGACGTCGACCACGCCGCCTCGCTCTTCAACCTGCAGACCTTCGGCTACATCTACGGCCGGCTCACCAACCCGACGACGGCGGTGCTGGAGGAGCGGATCGCCTCCCTCGAAGGCGGCCGCGGCGCGACCTGCACGGCGTCCGGCCATTCGGCCCAGCTGCTCGCCTTCTTTCCGCTGATGCAGCCGGGCGACGAGTTCGTCTCCTCGCGCCGCCTCTATGGCGGCTCCGTCACCCAGTTCACCCGCACCTTCCAGAAGTTCGGCTGGAAAGGCGTGCTGGTCGACGCCGACGATCCCGAGACCGTGCGGAAGGCGATCACGCCCAAGACCAAGGCGGTCTTCTGCGAGAGCCTCGCCAATCCCGGCGGCGTGATCAGCGACATCGAGGCGCTGGCCAAGGTCGCGCATGACGCTGGGCTGCCGCTGATCGTCGACAACACCATGGCGACCCCCTATCTCTGCCGGCCGATCGACTGGGGGGCGGACCTGGTGATCCACTCGACCACCAAGTTCCTCTCCGGCCATGGCAACGCCATGGGCGGCGCGGTGGTCGATTCCGGCACCTTCGACTGGGCCAAGGACGATCGTTTCCCCTCGCTCTGCAAGCCGGAGCCCGCCTATCACGGGCTCACCTTTACCGAGACCTTCGGCGACCTCGCCTACACCATCTACGGCCACGCCATCGGTCTCCGCGACCTCGGGCCGACCATGGCGCCGATGAACGCCTACCTCACCATCCTCGGCTGCGAGACGCTGGCGCTCAGGATGCAACGACACATCGAGAACGCGCAAAAGGTGGCCGAGTATCTCGACGGCCATCCGGAGGTCGCCTGGGTCTCCTATGCCGGGCTCCCCTCGAACAAGTACCGCGCGCTCGCCCAGAAGTACCTGCCGAAGGGCGCCGGCTCGGTCTTCACCATCGGGGTCAAGGGCGGCTATCAGGCCGGCGTCAAGGTGGTCGAGTCCGTCGATCTCTTCTCCCATCTCGCCAACATCGGCGACACCCGCTCGCTGATCATCCACCCGGCTTCGACCACCCATCGCCAGCTCAATCCGGAGCAGCAGGTGGCGGCGGGCGCAGGGCCGGACGTGCTTCGCCTGTCGATCGGCCTCGAGAGCATCGACGACATCATCCGCGACCTCGACCAGGCGCTCGCCCAGGCGTCCCGCCTCGCGGCGTAATCGCAGTGGCGACGCCAAGGCTCCGCCTGCCGGTGGAGACGGCGCGGCTGGTCATCCGTGAGCTCGTCGAAGGCGACCTCGACGCGCTCCATGCCTGGCGGAAGCATCCGGCCTATCGCCGCTACCTGCCGATGCCGCGCCAGACGCGGGCGGAGGTGGAGGCCGAGCTCGAAGCCATCCTCCGCGACCAGATCGACCATCGCCGGGTCCGCTATTTGCTCGGCGTCGTCGAGAAGATGAGCGGCCAGGTGGTGGGCGAGGCGATCCTGAAGCTCGGACCGGCGCTCCGCCATCGCCAGGCCGAGATCGGCTGGGCGGTCGCGGAGTCGGCCAAGGGCAAGGGCTACGCCACGGAGATCGGCAAGGCCCTGCTGGACGCGGCCTTCGGCCAGTTCCGCCTGCACCGGGTCTTCGCCATGTGCGGCACCGACAACACCGCCTCGCGGCGCGTCATGGAGAAGCTGGGGCTACGCGAGGAAGGGACATTGCGCGAGCACTTCCGCGCGCGCGAACGCTGGTGGTCGTCCCACCTCTTCGCGATGCTAGAGACCGAATATCGAAGCTAGACCGACGGCGTCTGCGGCCGATCAGATCGGCATCCTGAGCAGTTCCTGATAGGCGTTGACCATCTTGTCGCGGACCGCGACGACGGTCTGCAGAGTCACCTCGGCGTTACCGACCGCCCGCACCACGTCCATCAGGTCGGCCTTGCCGGCGACGCCGGCGACGCTCATCGCTTCTGCCTTCTGGCCGGTCTGGATCGCCTCCTGGGCGGCATCCTTGACCAGAGCCAGGAAGTCCTTGCCTCCGGCCACCGGGCCCTTGGCCACGGACGGTTGCGTCAGCCCCTGCCCGGCTCCCTTGATGGCCTGGAGCGGATTGAAACCCTTGAGGTCGATCGCCATTGGTCATTCTCCTACGTCTATCAGGAGCGCAGCAGGTCGATCGTGCGCTGGATCAGGCTGCGGGTGCCTTCGATCATCGTCACGTTCGCCTCGTAGCTCCGCTGCGCTTCGCGCATGTCCATGACCTCGATCAGCGAGTTCACATTCGGCATCTTAACATAACCGTCGGGATCCGCCTTGGGATGCGTCGGATTGTAGTCGATGCGGAAGTCCGACTGGTCGTAGGCGAGCGGGTTGACCTTGACCACGCTGGCGCTTGAGGCGCGGTCGATCTGGTTCTTGAAGGTCACGACCTTGCGGCGGTAGGGGTCGAAGCCGTCGGCGCCGATCACCGTGTCGGCATTCGCCAGGTTTTCGGCGACGATCTTGAGGCGGGTGCCCTGGGCCCTCATGCCCGAGGCCGCCACCTGCATCGATTTTGACAGATCCAAGCTCATGGGTCAGCTCCCGTCGTCGTCGTTACTGGCTGCGCCCGATGGCGGAGCGCAGCATGCCGAGGTTCTTCTGATAGAGGTTGGCGGCCAGCTGGTAGTTGGCCTGCAGCTCGGAGACCTTCAGCATCTGCTCTTCAAGCACCACCGCGTTGCCGCTGGGGGAGGTCTCGTAGCTCTTGCCGAAAGCGGCCTTCTCGACCTGGAAGATGTTGCCGGGCGTAACGCCGGCCAGGTGCACCTGGTTGGTGGTGGCCATCCGGATCCGCTGATCGCCCCGGAGAACCGCTTGGAAGTCCATGGCTTTAAGGTCGCTCGGGCGGTAATGCGGGGTGTCGGCGTTGGCGACGTTCTCGGCCAGGACCTTCTGGCGCTCGCCGAGATAGCCCATCCGGGCGCCGATGATCTTGAAGAGGGAGAGCTTGCTGAGATCCATGACCGAACGTCTCCGTGAACCGACGCCCATACTCAAGCAAACACCGTGCCACGGACCAGCCTTCGCCCGGCCGGAGACTCGGCTATAGTGATCCCGTGTCCAGGAGCCTCGCCCCCCTAGATCCCAAAGGCCGCCCCAAACCGGCCCCAGCCCCGGCCGAGCCGGAGCGGGTCGACATGGTCGAGGCTGCGGAGACGAAGCCGCAGTTGCCCGCCCGACGGCGCCAGCAGGCCGCCATCGCTCTTAAGCACAAGCTGGGCCAAGAGGCCGCCCCCCGGATCGTCGCCAAGGGCTATGGGGCGGTCGCCGAGAAGATCATGAAGCTGGCCTTCGACAACGATGTCCGGGTGCGCCACGACCCGGATCTGATCGAGGTGCTGGCGGCGGTCGAGGTCGACTGCCAGATTCCGATCGAGGCGTTTGCCGCCGTGGCGGAAATTCTTTCCTACGTCTACCAGGCCAACGGGCAGATCCCGCCAGGGGAAAAAGAGCCGTGAGCCTGCTCGCGGAGGTCGAATCTCGCCTCACCCGGACCCGGGACCGGCTGGTCGCCGCGCTCGAGGCATCCGGGGCCGGCCAGGACGTCGACCTCGGCGACCTGGCGGAGGTGGTCGAGGCACTCTGCCGGGACATCGTCCGCCTGCCGCCCCGGGAGGGACGGCCGCTGGCCGAATCCCTGGCCGTGCTGATCCGGGGCCTCGACGAGCTCGAGACCCGGCTGCGCCAGCTCAAGGCACGGGCCTCCGGCCGGGGCGACGCGGTTCCGGCCCGGGCCGTCCGCGCCTATGGCCGCCCGCCAGGGAGCTGAGTCTTGGATCTCGCGACCTATTTCAAGTTCGTGGCGTCGCTGTTGCTGGTTCTCGCCCTTTTCGCCCTCGCCGCCTGGGCCGTCAAACGCTACCTCCCGGCGGCCCGCGTGGGCGCGCGGCCGGGCCGGCGGCTCTCTGTGACCGAGGTTGTCATGCTCGACACCCGCCGCCGCCTGGTGCTGGTCCGCCGCGACGAAGTCGAGCACCTGATCCTGCTCGGCCAGTCGTCGGAAACGGTGATCGAGCGCGGCATCGACGGCCAGAAGAGCTTCGTCCAGCACCTCGCCCCCCCGACGGAGTCGCCTTAGAGATGAGCCGACGCGCCCTCATCGTTGCGGTCTCGCTCGCCGGCACCGCCCTTTTCGCCACCGGCACGGTCCTGGCCCAGAGCCTGACCCTGGACCTGGGCGGTCCTTCGGCCGGATCGTCGACGGCGCGCATCGTCCAGATCCTGGCGCTGATGACGGTGCTGACGCTGGCGCCGAGCATCATGGTGATGGTGACGTCCTTCACCCGAATCGTCATCGTGCTCAGCCTGCTGCGGACCGCGCTCGGAACCCAGTCGTCGCCCCCCAACGTGGTGATGATGAGCCTCGCGCTCTTCCTCACCGGCTTCGTCATGGCGCCGACTTTCACCGAGGCCTACACCAACGGCATCTCTCCCCTGATCGAGGAGCAGATCACCGAGGCGGAAGCCTTCGAAGCGTCGACCCGCCCGTTCCACAACTTCATGATGAGCCATGTCCGCCAGCAGGATCTCGACCTGTTCATGGGCATGGCCAAGGCGACGCCCGAGCAGGCGGGCGCCAACACGCCGTTCCACGTGCTCATCCCCGCCTTCATGATCTCGGAGCTCCGGCGTGCCTTCGAGATCGGCTTCCTCCTCTACCTGCCCTTCCTCGTCATCGACATGGTCATCGCCTCCGTGCTGATGTCGATGGGCATGATGATGCTGCCGCCAGCGCTGATCTCGCTGCCCTTCAAGCTGATCTTCTTCGTGCTGGTCGACGGCTGGTATCTTGTCGCCGGCAGTCTGGTCAGGAGCTTCGGCACCTGATCGCGAGCGTCCCGGCGCGGCCGCCCATCAGTTGATGGCACTGAGCAGCGTGGTCTTGAGCTTTTCGCGGTAGCTCGTCATGAACGACTGGAACCGGTCGATCTCCTGGAACCGGGCGGACAGCTTCGAGTAGTCGTTGAGCGCGCCTTCCGAGGGATTGGTGATCAGCCGGAAGGCCTCGCGGAACTGGTTCCGGTCCATGGCCGAGGCGAAGCGCTGGCGGACCTGGCCGAGGCGGGTCGCATCGCCGGCAAGGGCCAGCGAGACCGCGAGGTTGAGGATCAGCTGGGCGCGCTTCTCGTCGACGGCGCCGGCATCGGCCTCGCCGGCGAGCCGGCCGAAGACGTCCGATGCTTCCTTCCACTTCGCCGTCTTCCAGGTGATCTCCGCGCGGAGCAGGTCCGCATCCCGGCTCGAGTCCGAGGCGATCAGCCTGAGCGCCTCGTCCGGGCGCTCGAGTTCGAATATCGCCCGCGCTCGGAGCCTCGCGCGCTCGGCGGCGACGTCGACGGGAAGCCCGCCGACTTCCGAGTCGGCCAGGGCCTTGAAGGCAGCGTCGGGCTTGCGGTCGAGGAGCCGGATGACGGCCAGCCGCGCGCCCACCCTCGCCTTCTCGATGCCTTCCAGGCGCGACTTGACCTGGCGGTCGAGAAGGTTGGCGGCACGTTCCAGGAGCTCGACGGCGACCAGGCGGTCGGCGAGACGATTGATGATCTCGTTGCCCTCCGGCCCCGTCGGGGTCAGCTCGCGGAAGTCCTCGTAGAGCGCCAGCGCCGCCAGCGGCGGGAGCGCGTTGGCCCCGCCTTGCAGGTACAGCTTGGTGAACGCCTGGGTCATCGCGCGCGTGATGTCGCGGGTGGCCGGGCTGTCGGGGAACGCCGATGCCGTCTGCTTGAGGACGGTGAGACCGTTCCGGATATCACCCTCTTCCAGATAAAGCTGGCCGAGCCGTGTCAACATGTCGAGCTCGATGCGATCGCCCCGCCAGACGAAGCGGAGGGATTCGAGCTTCTGGATCGCCTCGCCTCGCGTCGTGGTCTTGCGTGCGAGGTTCTCGTCGAGGAGCGCCAGCTCGGAACGGATCCTGGCCCAGCGGTCCTCGCCCTGGACCAGCCGGGTCCAGATCTCCGCCGCCGACTCGTAGTCGCCGGCGGCGGCGAAGATGCGGCCGCGGTAGTAGTCGACCCGCGCCCGCTCCGCCGGTCCGGGGCGCGTGTCGTTGACCGCATCGAGATAGGCGCCGGCAGTACGGTAGTCTCGGTTGCGAAGCGCGGTCTCCGCCCCCAGAAGCGCAATGTCGGCGACGAAGTTCGGCGGGTAGCCGGGCGGTATGGTGCCCGCCTTGGAGAAGTTCTGGATCGCCGCCCGGTAGTCGCCGAGCGCGGTGTTGGTCGCGCCCCGCCACAGCTCGACCTCGGACTTGCCGTTGAGCGAGGCGTCGAAAAGCGCCAGCGCCGCCTCGTCGTAGCGGGTGAGCGCGAACTTGGTGGCACCGCGGAGCGCCAGGACATCCGGGCGCCCCGCGAGATCCGGGTCCTCGACCTCGATCGTCCGGAGCAGGCCCGCCGCTTCGGCGGCGAGACCGTGGGCGAAATAGAACCCCGCGAGGTCGAGCCGCGGCTGGCTGCGCGTCACGCGTGTCGCCTCGGCGACCCGGCGCTGCAGCAGCTGCTTCTGCGCCTGGAACTCGGAGACATTGCCGCGACGCCAGCCGACCATGTCGAAGACGCGGCCCGGCGGCAACGCGCCGAAGGCGTTGGGGGCACCGTCGGCATTGATCTGGGCCAGCACGTCCGGATGGGTGAAGTTGAGCCCCACGGGGGTGATGAAGGTGACGCCGTCGGGAATCGCCCGAATCGTCAGCTCGTCGGTCAGCGGCTTCGCGACGATGCCCTGGGCCGTCGGCAGCAGATGGAGGTCCGCATACTGCCGTTCGCCGTCGACACCGCGGCCGAGCTGGGCCAGGGGGATCACCGTCAACTCGTCGCCGACCTCCGGGTCGCGAACCCGCAGCGGATCGGCCGGATCGGCGATCGCGATGAACATGCGCAGGCCCTGCTGCCCGGTCTTCTGCACCTCCGGCTGCAGCCCGATGTCGGGACGCAGCTCGGACGCCCGGAGTTCCAGCACCCAGGCGAGCCCGTCGCGCTCCACATGCGGATTGACGCCGGGAAGGATCGCCATGCGGATGACCGTCCCGGCCGATGACGGAACCTGGATCAGCCCGGCGACCACCTGGGGGTTGGCAGCCTCGATCGCCGAGAAGTCCGCCGTGCCGGGCTGGTCGAACGCGACCCAGAGGAAGCCGGCGCGACGGAACACGGCGGCGCCGGCGGCGGCCTGCCACTCGAAGCGCAGCGTCATCGCGTCGCCCCGAGGCTCCGCCTTCACCAGCACCGGCGTGCCCGCCACCGACTGGGGTGTCACCGGCGTCACCGGCGCAGCCTGCGGCGCGCCTTCGGTGGCAGGACTCGGAGCGGCGACAGGACTCGGCGCGGCGGCAGGTGAAGGACCGGCCGGCGGTGGCGGCGTCAGCACCCCGCTCGTCGTCGGCGCGGCAGGACGGGCCGGCTCGGAGACCGGTGCCGATGCCGCCGCCCGCTGCGGAGGTGCGGCGACCGGAGGAGGGCTCGGCGGAGGCTGGGCCGCGGAAGGCGGCGGCACAGCGGGAACCGCTGGCTTCGGCGCAGGAGCCGGCGCCGCCACGGCGGGCGGCGGAGCGGGTGCCGGTGTCGCGACCGGCGGAGGCGTCGGCGGCGCTGATGCCTGCGCGCGCGGGGCCGGCGTGGGCGGTGGCGCAGGGGGCGGTGGCGCAGCGGGCGGTGGCGCTGCAGGCGCCGCAGCCGCCTGGCGCGGCGGCGACGGCGAGGCCGGATCGGCCAGTTCGAAGACGATCAACCGATCCTTCACCTCGGAGCGCATCAGGACCGACTTCTCGAGCTCGACGACGACCGTGCGCCCGTCGGCGGCGACACGGGCCCCCTTGACCACGCCCGGAAGTCGGCCCGCCAGCTTCGAGAGATCGCCCTCGAAGGGCCGGGCGAAGGTGATGATCAGCCGGTTGTCGATGCGCTGGGCGGTATAGCGGACCACCGAGGGCCACTCGAAGGAGAGGCGCGCCCCGGCCCCCATCGGCTCGCCGCCGACGATGACCGCGTCGGCGCGGGCCGCGGCCGGGGCCAGCAAGAGCAGGGCGGCGACGAGCCACACCCTCATCGGCCGTCTCCGCGGACCGGCAGCAGACTCAGCGACACCGGGGCGCCGCCGAAACCGGCGACGACGAAAGGATCGCCCGGATAGCCGCCCAGCTTCAACGCGCGGACGACCTCCGATGCCCGCGCCAGCGCCAGCTCCCAGGAGATCTCCGGACCCACAGCGGTTCGCACCTCGAGACGGTTCGGCACATTGGCTAGCAGGTCCGCGATCGCCGCCAGCATCGGCTGGGCGCCCGGCAGCGGCGTCGGGGCACCGGAGGCGAAGGCGACGTCGGTGGGCGGCGCCAGCATCAGCCGGTCGGGGCGACGCTGCACGCCGAGGCCCGCCAGCGCCGGAATGCGTTCGATCCGTCCCTCGACCAGCGAGGTGACGTAGTCGAGGTTGAGCGCGAACTCGACCGCCAGGGTCGGCGCCTGCGATGCCGGCGGCGCCGGCGGGGCCAGCGGACGGGTGCCGAAGGTCGGCAGCTGCTTGGCGAGGCTCGAGGCGATGTCACGGAAGCGCTGGGCGTCGGGGGTGCCCATCGAGAAGATCAGGATGAAGAAGCACAGGAGAAGCGAGAAGGTATCGATCAAGCTAACCATCCAGATCGGCTTCTCCTTTCCCGGCTGAGGGGGAGCGGGCCATGGCACGGGGCGTTTCATGACGCTGCCCCGACCGGCCTCAAGCCGAAGACGAAGCGCGCCGCCTTGGTTGTTGCACGTTCCGTGCCGACGGTGATGGCGGCGGCCGGCGCCCCGTGGTCAATCAGGGCGCGCGCGATCCGCGCCGCGCGATCGACCGACGCAGCATCGCCATCGGCAACCAGCGCGGTGACGACGAGGAGCGTGCCTTCAGGCGGCACAGCCAGCAATGCGGCCATCCGGCGAAGCAACGCGTCCCCCTGACGGGAGACGCCAGTCCCGTCGAACAGCACGTCGAGCGCCATGTCGGTGGTGATCTGGCCGGTCGACGGATCGCGGCGCAGCGGCGCGACCGGCAGGTCGGTCTCGACCAGGCGTCCGACTCGCTCGGGCAGCGTCCGCTCGGCTTCGACGAAGAGGTTGGTCGCCTCGTCGGTCGGCGAGCCGAGCGGCAGGTCGGAGGGGAAGCTGGCGCGGATCGAGGCGATGGCCTTGACCGCGCGACCTGCCTCGGGCTGGGAAACCGAGGCCAGAACGATGAAGAAAGCAAGCAGCACCAGCCACAGGCTCAAGAAAGCCTGTACCGGCAAGAAGGCCTCGGCTCCCCCTCCTGATCCCGGGCCGTCGACCCCCGACCTTGGCTGGTCCATTCGCCTCCGGCCGTCTGGGTCCCCGCCGGCTCGTGCCTGCGAGAATCCCGTCGATGTCCGACTGATCGTTGCCTTTATCAGGCATCCGCAGGCCGTTCAACAAGTGCTCGTCCGGTCGCGCCGGCCCCGCCCCTGACCGGATCGACCGGAACTAGCCGGCCAACCGGCTGCAGGCCAAGGCCTCGGCGAAACCCGAACGGTCCGCGGACCCGCTCATCGATGCTGCCGAAGCGTGTCCAGGACGCTGGAAATCCGCCGTCCGGTGAGGTCGCGTAAGGGGCAGCTCTCGCAGATTCGCGTCACCGATTCGCCGGGCCGGACAGCCCCGGCGCCCCGCGTCACTAGTTGGGGTTCGGGATCTCTTTGCGCTCGGCCAGCTGGGTCGTCACTTCCTTCGCCCTCGCCGCGCTCATGCTGGCGAGGATCGGCGCGGTCTTCGCTTCCTTCATCCGCTGGAAGACCTGGAGCAGCACCTTGAGCTCGAGCTCGTCGAAGATCCGGGCGGCGTCCTTCGGCTTCATCGTCTCGTAGATCTTGACCAGGCTCTTGAGCTCGGTCTCTTCCTGATCGTTGTGTTTCCGGATCAGCCCCTCGATCTCGTCCTTGATCTTGCGGAGCTCGCCGATCTTCTCCTCGAGCCGCTTCTCGGCGGCCTGGAACAGGACCTCGCGCTTGACCACCGCCTCCTCGCGGAGGTCGATCTCTTTCCGGCGGGCCGAGAGATTCTGCAGGATCTCGATCTCGGACTGGCTGAACATGATCGGGTCGAGCGGCTTGCTGTCCTGCTTGGCTGTCGGCTGCGGCGGCTGCTGCTGCGGGGCCTGTGCCTGGGTCGCCGGCGGGGCCGGGGGCGCGGGCTGGCCCGCCTGGCCGATCGGCCGCGCCGGCTGGTTCTGCTGGGCCTGGACCGGCGTCGTCGGCTGGGCCGCCGGCGCAGGCGCCTGCTGGCCACGTTGCGCCTGGCCTTGCGCCTGGGCGGGCGGCTGCGTCTGCGCCTGGCTCTCGCTCACCGCCAGGGTGGCCCGCCGGTTGTAGCCGTTCCAGACGTCGCCGACCTTCACCGTCAGCAAGAGCGCGGCGACGAACATGGTCAGCGGCAGAAGACGAAAGGACAACATGCCTAATTCCTATCTCAGCTCACGTAGAGCCTTCAAGAGATCCTGCTCGGCCTTCGATCGACCGCCTTCGCCGTCGCTCTCGTCGTCCACGGACGCGACCGGAGCGGGTGCCGGACGCGGCGCGGAGGCCGGAGCGGCGGCAATCGGGCGCGCCGCCGGGGCTGCAGCGGCGACCGGGACCGGCTGGGACCGGGCCGGTTGCGGGCGTGGGGCCGCTTGCGGCGACGGCTCCGCCCGCGAGGTTATCCGCTCCGCCGCGCCGTCGGCTCGGTTGGTGAGGAACGCCAGCTCGTCGCGAAGCGCCTGGCCGCGCTCGACCTGGACCGATAGCGCCTTCGCCGTCTGGTCGGCGGCGAGCCGGAGCGCCTGGATCGCCCCTTCGGCCCGCCGGGTCGCCTCGTTGAATTCGGTCACCATCGCCTCGAACTCGGCCCTGTTCGCCCTCAGGCCCTGGAGCCGCCGGTTGAGCAATGCGGCATAGGCGATCGTCGCGGCGAGCAGAACCGCCACGACCATGTCCAAGATCAGGGACAGTTCCATCGGCGCCCCCTTCCCTCAATTCCGCGTCGAAGCCAAGGCGTCAGGCGCCCCCGCTCGACGCCATGCGCCTGACCTTCTTGTCGATCCGGATGGCGATGCCGTTGCCCTTGCGTCCCATGTTGCCACGGAACAGCGGAATCTTGCCGCAACGCATCTCGATCGACGAGCGCGGCGTCGAGTTGAGCACGATGCGGCTGCCGACCTTCCAGTTGATCACGTCGTTCAGCGGCATCACGAACTCGTCGAGCACGGCGGTCAGGTCGATGTCGGTGTGCCAGAGCTCGCTCGCCAAATGGCCTTCCCAGATCGAGTCACGGCCGAACTTCTCGCCCATGAACATCTGCAGCAGGAGCTCGCGGACCGGCTCCAGCGTCGCGTAGGGCAGGAGCAGCTCGAGCCGGCCGCCGCGGTCTTCCATGTCGATGCGGAGCCGGGCCAGGATGGCGGCGTTGGCGGGGCGCGCGATCGAGGCGAAGCGCGGGTTGGTCTCCAGCCGATCGAAGCGGAAGGTGACCGGGCTCAGCGGATCGAAGGCGGCCGACAGGTCGTTCAGCACGACCGTCACCATGCGCTCGACCAGGTTGCGCTCGATGGTGGTGTAGGGACGGCCCTCGATGCGCATCGCCGCGGTGCCGCGCCGGCCGCCGAGAAGCACGTCGACGACCGAGTAGATCATCGCCGAGTCGACGACCAGCAAGCCGAGATTGTCCCATTCCTCCGCCTTGAAGACGGTGAGCATGGCCGGCAGAGGGATCGAGTTGAGATAGTCGCCGAAGCGGATCGAGGTGATGTTGTCGAGACTCACCTCGACGTTGTCGGAGGTGAAGTTGCGGAGGCTGGTCGACATGGTCCGGACGAGGCGGTCGAAGACCACCTCGAGCATCGGCAGCTTCTCGTAGGAGACCAGCGAGGAGTTGACGATGGCCTGGATGCCGGAGGTTTCTGCGGTGCGGTCTGAATCCGCATCGAAGCCCAGCAGGCTGTCGATCTCGTCCTGGTTGAGGACGCGCGCCTGACCGCCGCCGGCGTCAGCGCCGCCGCCGCCGCCGCCCTGCTCCATCGCCGCCCACTCGGCGGCCATCTTGTCTTCGTCCGTCGTGTCGCTCATCAATCGCCTATTGGACCAGCATTTCCTTGAACAGCACGTCTTTAACCCGGGTCGTAGCGAGGACCTCGCTGACGAGCCATAACATCTCCATCCGCAGGCGATAGAGCCCGGCCCTTCCCTGCAAGTCTTCGATCCGAAGACGGCGGAAATAGTCACCGAACGCTTGCTGAATCTGGGGAAGCCTCAGCATGACCTGGGCGCATTCGAACGGAGCATCAAGCTCTAGGCTGGACGTGATCTTCAGCATCATCTGCCGCCCACTGCGCTGCCTCGCCTCCAATAGGATCGAGAATGTCGGCAGATCGCACCGCCGAATGGCCGGCGCCTCGGCGATCACGGGCTCCGGCAAGTGCGCGATTACCCCGGATGCGCCGAAGCCGTGCATCGACCACGCCCCCCAGGCCATGCTCGACACCACCAGCGCAATGGCCGCGGCGGCTCCGGCCGCCTCCCAAGCGGTGCCCGCAGTCAGCCAGGTATGTGCACGCACGAGATGCATCTCGGGCCTACTGAACCAGCATTTCCTTGAACAGCACGTCCTTCACCCTGGCAGGCCTTGCTGCCAGGTTGACGCGCCGCAGAAGCTCCTCGCGCAGCCGATAGAGGCCGGCCGACCCCTGCAGGTCGTCGATCCGGAGCTCGCGCAAGTAGATCTGAAAGTTGTCGATGATCCTCGGCATGTTCTGGGTCACCAACTCGATATCGCCGGAATTATCCAGCTCGAGGCTGACGCTGATCTTCAGGAAGTTGGTGCGGCGCGTGGCGCCGGTGCCGGTGTTCAGGTTGACGATCAGGTCGGGCATGTCGAAGAAGACGGTCTGCTTCGGCCCCGCCTTCTGGATGGGCGCCGGCTCGTCGGCGTTCGCCTCCTGCTTCGGCGGCTCCTTCTTCGAAAGGATGCCCGAGAAGAACACGCCCGCGATGGCCCCGATGACGATGAGAACCGGAAGGATGATAAAGAGGACGAGCTTCTTCCCGGCAAACCGCTTTACTTCCGGTTGGCCATCGCCGCCTTCTTGGTCCATCGCCTCGGCCGACATACCGATTCTCCGTCAGACGGCAGGATCGATCCCGATCAGGTAGATATATGCAGCTTCGGTGCCGATGCCGAGCCCGCAATGCACATAGTTCTTAAACTGTTCTAGTTTAGCGAATATTGGGACAGAAAAGAAGGGCCTACGCCCATATCTTGGGGGTCGACGGCAAATACCCACCCATGTGGAGGTCGACCGGGGTCGTAGCGCGGCCTTCCGCCGGGCAAGTTCTGCCGAGACTCACGCCTTCCGGCCGCATGGAGTCCCCGGCGCCCGGGCGAGCGCCAAGGCCCGGCTTCCCCCACCTTGGAGCCTGCCCTGCCGGGCCTGTAGGATGACACTGCCGCCGTTCGACGCCAGCGCCCGGCACTAACGGATTCAAGGAGAGGTCGATGCCGTCAGCGGTGGACAAGTGAGCGTGCCGGCGGATCTCCGCCTCATCCATCACCACATCGGCGGACGGGCCGGCGACACCGGCTTCAACCTGCCCCCGGCCTTCGAGCGCGACGTCGTGCGGGTGCTCTACGACGCAGACGCCGAATCCGTCGCCCACGCCGAAGAGCGCTCGGCCGCGACGGGGCGAACCACCATCGTCCGCCCGTACTTCGTCGGCGCTCCGGGCCGCAAGGTCACGTTCCACATCAACTACTGCCCCTACCTGTCGTCGGGGCGGGTGGTGAAACCGAGCTATCAGCCCTACTACCTTTCGGTGAGCGGAACCGACTACAGCTGGGCCGAAGCCGGCAAGACCATCCGCGCGGTCGAGATCGAATCACAGGGGCTCGACCAGATCACCCTCGGCGAGGGTGCCGACCTGCCGCCTCCGGACTTGCTGTCGATCGACACCGAGGGCGGCGAGGACGACGTCATCGCCGGCGCGCCGCGCCTCCTCGACGATCACGTCGTCGCCGTCATCGCCGAGGTCAAGTTCCACCCGGTCTACGTGGATGGACCGCTGTTCGGCGACATCTCGGCGATGCTGGCGCGCCACGGGTTCCTGTTCGCCGAGTTCGAGATGCTCGGCCGTATGTCGCCCATGCGCGGCCGCCTGGGCACGCGCGGCCGCGGCCTTACCGTCTATGGGGATGCCCTCTACTTCAAGGATCCGGAAGTCATCGCCAAGCGCCTCGGCGACCGCGCCGGCATCGCCCTGCACAAGCTCGCCTTCACCGCCATCTGTTCCGGCTATTTCGAGTTCGCCCAGCACTGCCTTAGCTTTTGCCCGGCCAGCACGCTGCCGACCGGCGAGATTCCCATCTATCTTCGCTTCGTCGACCAGTTCCGGCGGCTCTGCGAGGCGACGCCCGACGTCAAGCCCTGGACCTTCGTCGAGGCATACACCGCCGAGACGAGCCAGGCTCGGTTCTCGCCTGTCTCAGAGGCCGACAGCGCGCGGATCAACGCCGAATTTCGCGCCAGAGCGAAACTGGAAACGCAGAAGATCGTGCGCAACGAGGACGACATCAACCGCGCCGCCAACACCCCGGCTCTCGCCCGGCTATTCGAGCGCTACGGCATGAGCGAGCAGGCCAAGATCCTCATTGAGACCCAGCAGCAGGTCATCGGGACATACATCGGCAACGCCGTCCAATGGTCCGGGGGCTAAGTCCGGCCCGGCGACCCGAGCGCGGCGAGGATGGCCGCCGCGGACAGGCCATGTGCCGCCAGCAGGTCGTCGTGGCTGCCGTAGCAGTGGATGAACGCGTCCTTCAGCGTGAACGTTTGTAGCGTGCAGCCGGCCTTGGCTTCCCAGGCGAGCTGCTTCGCACGTGAGGCGAGACCGCCCTGGGGCGCGTGCTCCTCGATGACGATGACCCGCTTGTAGTCGCGGAGCGCGCGGACGATCCCCTCCTCGTCCATCGGCTTCAAGGTATGGGAGTTCATCACGGCGACGGACGCGCCCTGCCTTTCGAGCGCGTCGGCCACCTCGAACGCCGTCTTCATGATGACGCCATAGGAGAGGATGCAAACGTCCTTGCCCTTCCTCAGGGTGCGCAGGCGCCCGAAGACGAAGGGATCGGGCGCGGTCTCGGTGAGCTTCGGCTCGCCCGACTTGCCCAGCCGGAGATAGAGCGGGCCGCGGTTGTCGACCGCGCAGAACCGGGTCATCTCCCGCACCTCGAGCGGATCGCAGGGCGTCAGGATCTGCATGTTGGGGATGGCGCCGGCGACGGCGACGTCCTCCTGGGCGTTGTGGGTGCCGCCGAGCTGCGAATAGACCACGCCCGCGCCCATGCCGACGACGGTGACGGGCAGGTTCTGGTAGCAGAGGTCGACGCGGACCATCTCGAACGGCCGGTAGAGCGAGAAGGTGGCGATGGTGTAGGCGAAGGGCCGCATTCCCTTCAGCGCCAGGCCCGCGCACATGCCGATCATCACCTGCTCGGCGACGCCGACATTGATGAAGCGCTCGGGCGAGTCGGCGGCGAACTTGGCCATCGGTCCGGCCGGCGAGATGTCGGCGGCGACGACGTAGATCCGGGGGTCGGCCTGGGCGAAGCCGTAGAGCGTCTCGGCGAAGGTGTTCCTCATGGCCGGCCTTCGGCGAGCTCGGCCATCGCCGCCTTGAACTCTTCCGGGTTCGGCGAGCGGTAGTGCCAGATCACCACGTTCTCCATGAAGCTGACGCCCTTGCCCTTGACCGTCTTGCCGACCAGCATGAAGGGCCGGTCGCCGCGCCGTTCCGAGACCGCCCGCACGATCCCTTCGGAGTCGTGGCCGTCCATCTCGACCGTCTCCCAGCCGAAGGCCTCGAACTTGTCGACCAGCGGATAGAAGCTGGGATGGGTGATGCTGGTGCGGCCGACCGTCTGGAAGTCGTTGTTGTCGACCATGACCACGAGGTTCGAGACTTTCAGGCTCGACGCCATCAGCACCGCTTCCCAGGTCGAGCCCTCTTGCAGCTCGCCGTCGGACAGCACGACGTAGACGGTCGCGCCCGTGCCCTTGTGACGCTCGGCGATCGCCATGCCGACGGACATGGAGAGACCGTGGCCGAGGCTGCCGGTGGACGCCGCGATGCCGGGCACGCCGTAGTCCGGGTGCATACCAAGTTTGCCTTCGATCGTGCAGTACTTCTCGAGCTCGCCCTTCGGCAGGATTCCGAGCGCATCGAGGATGATGTACTGGGCGACGCAGCCATGCCCCTTCGAGAGCAGGAAGGTGTCGAGGTAGGCGCCGGAGGAATCCTGCCGCATCATCCCGTGATAGATGGCATCGACCATCTCCAGGCACGAGAACGCCCCGCCGATGTGCAGGGCCGGCACGGTCATCGCCATCTCGAGGATGCGGCGGCGGAAGCGCCGGCCACGCGCGCGCGCCGCCAGGGGGTCGAAGCTGTTCCGATGCTGTCGGCTGGTCATGACGGCCGCTACTCGACGATGGTCCAGTAATAGTCGCCCGTGTAGCCGGCCTCGGCGAAGATCCGCTTCCACCCTTCGGGGTAGTCGTGAGTGTAGGCGGTCAGCACCCAGCTGAGGAACAGCTCCTTCTCTTCCGGCGTCCGGTAGGAGTCGACCTGGACATAGGCACGCCCGCGGGAGAGGCGTTGGATCTCCCGGAGCGCACGGACGCAGTCGGCGCGGTCGACGTTGTGGATGGCGTTGATCGAGATCACCGCATCGAAGCTCCCGTCCGGGAACGGCAGCTTCCGGCAGTCGCCGAGATGCATCCGGCCGACCACCTCGGGCTCGCAGTTCATCACGGCGTATTCCGAGATATCCAGGCCGAACGCCTCCAGGCCCGGGCAGGCCTTCATCAGGTCCTTGACCAGGAAGCCCTTGGCCCCGCCGACGTCGAGCACCCGCTGGCCGGGCTTCAGGCCGAAATGCTGGACGATGTCCTCCGCGATCGGAACCCAGCGGCCATCGTAGCGATAGCCGCCATAGCCGGTGTCGCGCGTCCCGTCGAAATACGCCTGCCCGTACTGGCGCGACAGCGCGATGTTCTCCGGCGACTGGGCTTCCGCCCGCTTGGTGATGTTGCGCTTGGACCGGGGATAGCGCCGGAGGAGGTTCACTTCAGCCACGGATGCCTCCGGTCGTTTCCTGATGGACGCGGGCAAGGCCAGCCTCGAGCGCGGTCGGCGTGAAATCCGGAAAGGCCGCCTTCCGGTCGGTCACGTCGAATTCGCGGTGAAGGATCGGGTTCTGCCGTGGGCTCGGCACGATCGCGACCGGCTTGCCCTGCCCGACGATCATCTCCGCCACGTCCCGGAACGAGACCGAGCGGCCGGTGACGGCGTCGAGAGTCCCGGCCGACCGGTGGATGAGGCAGAGCTCGACCAGCCTCGCCACGTCATCGATGAAGACGTGGTCGCGCTTCTCCTCGCCGCCGCCGAACAGCGGGATGTCCTTCCCTTCCGCGGCCAGCCGGCGAAACCGGTTCGGGCCATAGCCGTTGTGCGGGTCGGTCGCCCCGTAGAGCAGGCTCGGCCTCAGCGTGGCGAGCGGGATCCTGGTCGATGTCCGGAGCGCCAGCTCGCGCGCCGCATGCATCATGCCGTGCATGCTGTCGGGGGCGACGGGCGTCCGGGCGTCGACACGCTGGGCCTCCTGCGCATAGACCGCATCGGAGCCGATGTTGACGAGATGCGCCACCGGCGATCGCCCAAGGGCGCCCAGAACCGCCTGCACCATCGTCAGGTTCCGGATCAATCCCCCGACATCGCGGCAGGGCGCGATCGCCGAGACGAAGACCAAGGCATACTCCGGACGAAGCAGCGCGGCCAGACGCTCGTCGGCGCCCGGCTGCAGCAGGTCGACATCCGCCCGGGACAAGGCCAGCGTCGCTATCCCCCTGCTCCGCAAGTGACGGTCGACGGCCCCGCCGACGAAGCCGCGGGCACCCATGACGACGACACGAGGCGGAGGCGCCGGCGGAGTCTTGAGATGGGTCAGCATGGCGATGAACCGTCAGGTGTTCGGCGCGCGGCCGAGGACATGGTGCACGAGGCCGGCGCGTCGCGTCGAGGCCGCGTCGAGGATACCCCAAGGATCGATCACGATCTTGCCGCGCATGCGCTCGCCGATCGCAGACGGGTCGAGCGACCGGAACTCGCTCCATGGCGTCATGATGACCAGGGCGTCGGCCCCGCGGCAGGCGTCGAGCGCATCCCTCGCCGCCTCGAGACGCGGATGGAAGGACGAATCGGCGGCAACCGCCGGGTCGTAGGCCCGCACCCGCACCTTCGGCAAGGCAGCGAGGAGCGCCAGGGACGGCGAGTTCTTGGTCGACTTTGTGTCCTGCTTATAGGCGAGCCCCAGCCATGCCAGCGTCGCCTTCGAATCACCGGCCAGCCCCGCCTCCCTCAGGCGGTCGAGGACCCAGTCGCGCCGGCGGCGGCTGTTCGCGAGCCAGGCCGCGACCACCCCGGCATCGGTGTCGTGGGCCTGTGCGAGCCGCTGCACCGTGGCGAGGTCCCGCTCGAGATTGCCGCCGGCGATGCCGAGCCCCGGCGCCAGATACGCATGGGGACCGATCCGCCGGTCGAGCTTCAAGGCCGGGGCGATCTCGCTCCAGTCGGCGCCGATCCGCTCGCAGAGCCCGGCCAACGTATTGGTCGTGCTGACGCTGGAGACCAGGAACATGTTGATCGAGATCTTGGCCAGCTCGGCGCTTTCGTAACGCATCGGCAGGATCGGGCAGCCGAAGGCACCGAGGAATCCGGTCAGCGCCGGCGGCAGCGGTGCCGCCGGATCGGCGCAGCCGACGATGAAACGCTCGGGCTTCATCGCGCGCTCGACCGCGAGGCCGAAGATCAGGGTCTCGACCTGGCAGTACACGATCCGGCCGGCCGGCGCGTTCGCCCTGGTGAAGCCCGGCGGCACCTGGCTCAGGATCACCAGAACGGCATCCGGACGCATGGCGGCGGCTACGACATCGAGCAGCGGCTTGAGGCCGGAGAGGTCGCTCCCGCCGCGATCGTCGGTCGGCACGTCCGGGCAGACATAGATCAGCTCACAGCGTTCGAGGTCGTGGATGTCCGCCGTATAGGCGATGCGATCCGCATTGGCGGCGATCAGCTCCGCCAGGCCCGGCTCGTGGATCGGAAGGTCACCCGCATTCAGCCGGTTGACGAGCGCCACATCCGGATCGAACGCGACCGTGCGCGCGCCCTTCGCTGCCGCCGCGGTCGAGGAGACGATGCCGAGATGGGTCAGGCCGGCGAAGCCGACGGTCAAGCCGTTCATGCCGCAGCCTTGCGCGCCAGGACGTCGAGGGTGCGGCCGATCCAGATGTCGTTGTCGAAGCTGGAGGGACCGCCGGCCTTGCAGAGGCTCTTGAAATGCGCGTACTCGGCCGCCCAGGTCGGGTCGTCCTGGGCCAAGGTCTCGGTCTCTTCCAGGGGACGGCCGCTCGGCAGCACGCGGGTACGCAGGGTCAGCGTCGTCGGGCCCCATTTGCAGAGGCTGCGGATATGCGCGCTGCCGAGTTCGCCGTAGACATCGGCGGTGAAGTCGTTCCGCCAGCTGAGCAGGCTCAGCTCGACCTCGATGGCGGGCGGCCCCTCGAGGGTGAAGATCGCATGATCGGGGGCGCGGTTCTCGAAACGATCGGCAGTCTGGAGACGGGCCTCGCCGCCGATGCCCGGAAACCAGAACCGGCAGGCATCGAGGAGGTGCGATCCGAGGTCATGGATGACGCCGGAACCCTGGTCGCGCCAGGCCGACTCCCGCACCAGCCGCGCGGTGCCGTTCCCGTAGAAGAAGCGCGCATGATAGATGCGCCCGAGCGAGCCGGACGCGAGCACACCCGCCAGCCGCGCCCAATGCGGCTCGAAGCGGTGATTGTAGGCGGTGTAGCAGACGGCCTTCCGCTCCCGCGCGAGTCCGGCCCAACGCGCGAGCGTCGTCTCTTCGGCAAGCAGCGGCTTTTCCACCAGCGCGTGCTTCCCGGCCCCGAGCAGCTCATCGATCAGCGGCGGCTTGGCGCTATCCGGCGTGCAGACGAGCGCCGCGTCGTAGCGATCGGCGGGGATATCGGAGAGCCGGCGATGGTCGGCGTCCGCGATCGCCGGATCGACCGTCGCCACAACATCGGCGCCGGCGACGGTGCGTCGCTTCCGCCCTTGCACCCCGAGGCCGACGATGACCACGCGCATCGGCGTCACGTCTGACCGTAGTTGATCATCTTCTGGATGTGATCGAGCTTGGCGCGGACGTCGGCGGCCTCGACCGGCACATTGCCGTCGTGCTCGCATTCGACGGCCGCGGCCATGGCGCCCAGGACCGACGCGATCACCGCGCTCTTGGTCGAGACCATCGCCAGGGTGGCATAGGCGAGGAGCGCATCGCCGGAGCCGACGGCATCGACCACCCGGTCGGTGAAGCTGTCGACGACGAAGAACGCCCGAACGTCCGCCGCGCCGTCCGGAGTGGACCGATAGGTGATCATTCCGCGCTCGCCGAGCTTGAGCATGAGCGTCTTGCACTCCGCTTGCTCGTAGAGCTTGAGCGCCAGCGGGCGGACGACGGAATCCTGGTCGCCGAGCGAGAACCGCGCCTCGCGTTCGTTCGGCGTGATCAGGTCGAAGCCCTTGAAGTCGAGGATGTTGCCCCAGCGGGTCGCGACCTGGCTGTCGGCGACCCGGAACGTCCCCTTGGGGATCGCCGCGATCAAGGGAGGAATGGTGCTGCGGTTGAAGATGCCATGGCGGAAGTCGCTGAACACCACCACGCCGGCCTTCTCGGCGGCGACATGGTCGCGCACATGATTCAGAATCCGGCCGCTGATCGCCCGGTTGTCGAGCGTGTCGACCTTGAGGAGGCGATAGCCGCCGGCGATGAACACGTTCTTGTGCGTGGTCGGCCGTGTGCGATCGATCACGGCGTTGATCCTGACCCCGGCCTCGGCGAGGTCCTTGAGGACGAACTCCTTGAGGCGGTCGTCGCCCAGCACCGTGGTGAACACGACATCCGCGCCGGCGGCCTTCAGATGCTTGGCGACGATGCCGGCGCCGCCGACATAGTCCTTCTGGCGCTCGAAGCGCACCGAGAAGGTCGGCGTCTTGGTGTTGCCGCCGATCAGGGTGGTCTGGGTGTGGCCGTCGACGATGGTGTCGCCGACGACATGAACCGTGATGCCCTTGAAGCCGTCGAGAGCGGACCGCATGTCGCTCAAGCTCAGGTTCTCGGCTTCCAGAAGCGCCAGAAGCTTTTCGATCGCCAGCTTGGGCGGCGAGCCCTCGATGATGGCCGAGGAGGAGAAGACCACGTCTCCCGGCGTGAAGATCACCTCGCCGCCGAAGCCGGCGAGGGCGTCCATCTCTTCTTGCGTGCGCGGATCGATGTTGCCGTCGCCGCCGTACTCGTAGCCCTTGGCGAAGTAGTCCGGCTGGATCGTCTTGAGGTTCTGCAGCGGCTTCGGCTCGGGGTCGACGACGACGTAGTCGACCATCTCGAAGGCCGCCAGGTTCACCGCACGCAGCTGGTCCGGAACGAACGGCCGGAAATTCGCCTTGGCGATATGCTCGTCGCTGGTGAGAGTGACCACGAGGACGTCAGCCTTGCTCTTGGCATAGAGCAGGTGGCGGACGTGCCCCGGATGCACGATGTCGAACGTGCCGTGGCACATGATGACCTTGCGCTCGCGCGGTCTGGGCCCGATCAGCGCGGCGACCTCGGCGGCGGTCTTGATCTTGTCCATGATCTTGGCGTCGACCTTCACGGCATCAGCCTCGCGCGTCGCCGGACAACATGCGGAACCACGTCTTGGTCGCATCCGCGATCGACTCCGGCGTCCACAGCGGCGCTTCTCGCCAGTAGTCGATCTCGGCGACGATGCGGGCGACGCCCTCCTCGAAGGAGACCTTGGGCGCCCAGCCGAGGTCGCGGCGGATCTTGGAGACGTCGGCCCAGGTGACGTCGGGTTCGCCAGGACGCCTGGGGATCAGCGTCCGCTCGCCGCCAAGGAGCTCGATCAGGCGGTTGACCGACTGCGGATTGCCGGCGCCGATGTTCCACGCCTCCCCGGTCCGCTCGGTGTCCGCCGCGGCGAAAAAGGCCTCCGCCACGTCGGTCGCATAGACGAAGTCGCGCCGCTGGGTCCCGTCGCCGACCACGGTGAACGGCTTGCCGGCGAGCTTCTGGCGGAGGAAGACGCCGAAGACCGCGCCATAGGCGCCCGACGTGCGCGACCGCGTACCGTAGGCATTGAAGATGCGGATCGAATTGACCGGCAGCTTGTAGACCTGTCCCCAATGGAACACCGCCTGCTCGCCCTGGTACTTGGAGAGAGCATACGGGTATTGCGGGGCGATCGGATGATCCTCGCGCGTCGGCGTCGCGGCGAGGCCGTAGCACGAAGACGAGGCGGCATAGACCAGCTTCTTGACCGGGGCATGGCGCGCCGCTTCCAGTACGGCGACGGTGCCTTGCACGTTGGTCGACATGTATTCCGACGGCCGCTCGATCGACGGCACGATGTCGCCGATGCCGGCGAAGTGGAAGACGAAGCGCGCACCTGCGAACAGGGCATCGTCGGGCGCCAGCGCCCGGATGTCGCGGCGGTCGAGCTGCACGTCGGGGTTCGACACATGCTGCTTCAGGTTGGCCTCGCGCCCGCCGACCAGGCTATCGACGACGCGGACGCCGTAGCCGCGGGCGACGAGCAGATCGGTCATGTGGCTGCCGATGAAGCCGGCGCCCCCGGTCACGACCGCGATCGGCTTCCCCGCCATCAGGCGATCTTCCGGCGCTTCAGAACCTTCACGTTCGAATAGCGCTCGTCTTCGAGGCTGCCGGGCAGCTTGCCGTCCTTCATGGCGCGGCAGAGCTCGCGCGCCGCGTCCTCGACGCCGAACTTCGGCCTGAAGCCGAGCTTGGCCGCGATTTTGTCGGAGTTGATGTGGTAGGAGCGGATGTCGTTGGTGGGCGTCGTCACGATCTCGATCTTGCCCTTCTCCGGGAACTCCTCAAGCACCACGCGACGCACCTTCTCGGCGATCGCCATGATCGTCTGGTTCTCGTGTCCGGCGTTGAAGGTCTCGCCGGCGATCCTGGCGTCGTCGACCTCGAGCAGGAGGCGGTAGAGGTCGCACATGTCCTGGATATGCAGGTTCGGCCGCTTCTGCTCGCCGCCGAAGACCGTGATCTTGCCGGCGTTGACCGCGTGGTTGGTCAGGATGTTGACGCTGAGGTCGAGCCGCATGCGTGGGCTGTAGCCGCAGATCGTCGCCGGCCGGATGGTGACGCAGACGAAGTCCGGCGACTGGTGCTTGAACAGCATCGGCTCGCACAGGCCCTTGAACTTGTTGTAGAGGGTCAGCGGCAACAGCGGGTGATCCTCGCGCACGTCCGGCGCGTCCGACACGCCGTAGACCGAGCTGGACGAGGCGTAGATGAAGCGCCTGACGCCCTGCTCCTTGGCAGCTGCGACCAGCGGCTCGAAGCAGTCGAAATTGATCGTCTTCGACAGGCCCTCGTCGAGCTCGAAGCTCGGGTCGTTGGAGATGCAGGCGAGATGAATGACGGCATCGACGCCCCACAGGCAGTCGCGGAGCTTGGCCGTGTCGCGGATGTCGCCCTCGACCAGCTTCAGGCGCGCCCGAGGCTTCAACTCGCAGCCGAAGAACATGGCGTCATAGACGGTGACGTTCCAGCCGGCGTCCAGCAGCTGCGGGACAAGGCGTGTGCCGACATACCCGGCGCCGCCGGTGATCAGGACGTTGCGCAATCTCGGGGCAGGCACGGGGGAACTCCGATTCTCGGCATCATTCGACTCAACGGCGGCCAAGGTAGTCGCCCCGGACCGCCGGAGCAATCTGGAACCCGACTGCCGGGCCGACGAATCGGTCCTCAGACGCCGAAGAACTCGTTGATCGTCGCGGCCACGGTTCGCACCTCGTCCTCGGTGAGGTAGGGGTGGACCGGGATCGACAGGATGCGGCCGGCCTGACGCTCGACCGTCGGGAAGTCGCCCCGCTTGTGGCCGAGCGCGGCTGCCGCCGGCTGCAGGTGGATCGGAATCGGATAGTGGATGGCGGTGCCGATGCCGCGGGAGGCCATGAACTTCTGCAGCTCGTCGCGCCGGTCCACCTGGACCACGAGCAGGACGAAGGTGTTGAACTCGTAGTTCCGGCAGGGCGGGATGAAGACGTGCTTCTCGGACAAGAGCGATCGGTAGAGCGCGACGTTGGCGCGCTTGCGCTCGATGACGCTGTCGAGGTTCTTCAAGCGGATGTTGAGGACGGCCGCCTGCATCGTGTCGAGGCGCGAGTTCACGCCCCATTCCTGCACGGTGTTGCGGTCGACCAGGCCGTGGTTGCGCAGAAGCCGGGCCCGCGCCGCCATGGCGCCATCGTGGAGCGTCATGTAGCCGGCGTCGCCGCAGGCGTTCATGTTCTTCAACGGATGGGCCGAGAAGCAGCCGATGTCGCCGAGGCTGCCCGCGACCTTGCCGTGATACATCGAGCCGCAGGACTGGGCCGCGTCCTCGATGACCTTGAGGCCATGGCGCTTGGCGATCTCGTTGATCTCGTTCATCGCCGCGATCCGTCCGCCCATGTGGACGACCATGATCGCCTTGGTCTTCGGCGTGATCGCGGCTTCCACGAGCGCGGGGTCGATGTTCTGGTCCTCGCGGACATCGACGAAGACCGGCGTGGCGCCGGCCTGGACGATGGTCGCGGTCGAGGCGACGAAGGAGTTGGGCGGCGTGATCACCTCGTCGCCGGGGCCGATTTCGAGCACGCGGAGCGCCAGGTAGAGCGCGTCTGTGCCGGAGTTGAGGGCGACGGCATGGGCGACGCCGATGCGCTTGGCGAGCCCGGCCTCGAGCTCCGCCACGGCGTCGCCGCCGATGAAGTCGCCGCGCTTGAGGACGGCGGTGACGGCCGGAAGCAGCTCGTCCTTCTCCTCCTCGAACTGGGATTCGAGGTCCCAGATCTTGATCGGGCGGCGGGCGGCGGCGGCCTCGGTGCTACGCGCCATAGAATTTCCTCACTGTGGCGATGACGTAGTCCAACTCCTCGCGGGAGAGGTGCTGGTCGACGGGAAAGGTAATCATCTCGCCGGCATGTCGATCGGTGACCGGGAAGTCGCCGGGCTTGTATCCCAGATGCTTCAGCCCGTCCTGGTGATAGAGCGGGATCGGGTAGTGGACCTTGGCCTCGATGCCGCGCTCCAGGCAGAAGCGAAGAAGCCGGTCGCGATCCTCGACGAACAGGATGTAGAGCAGGAAGACATGGCGAACGCCGTCGCCCCTGGGCGGGATGCGCACCTGGCGGAGCCCGGCGAAGCCGGCGTCGTAGTGGTCGGCGTTGGCGATGCGCCTGGCGGTGATGTCGTGGACCTGGGCCAGGATCCACTTGCCGACCACGGCCTGCAGCGAGTCGAGGCGGGTGTTGTAGCCCAGAATCTCGATCTCGTCGCGATTGCGGAGCCCGTGGTTGCGCAGCATGCGGAGCTGGCGCGCCATCTCGTCGTCATCGGTAACGATGACGCCGGCGTCGCCCCAGACGTTGATGATCTTCAAGGGATGCATGGAGAAGCCGGCGGCGACGCCCCAGGTGCCGACCCGCTTGCCGCCGCGCTCGCCCATCAGGCTCTGGCAGGCGTCCTCGATCACCGGGATGCCGCGGCGGGCGGCGATCTCCATCAAGGGGGCCATGTCGGCGACGCCGCCGGTCAGATGCACCGCCATGATCGCCTTGGTCCGGGGCGTGATCGCGGCTTCCAGCTGGCCGACATCGATGCAGAAGGTGTCGTCGCAATCGACGAAGACCGTGCGCGCGCCGAGCTCGTTGATGGCGCCGACGGTGGCGATGAAGGTATTGGCGGTGGTGATGACCTCGTCGCCATGGCCGACGCCGATCGCCTTCATCGGCAGCTTCAGCGCGTCCGTGCCCGAGCCGACGCCGATCGCATGGCGGGTGCCGACGGTCTCGGCGAATTGCCGCTCGAACTCACCGACGGGTTTGCCCAGCGTGAAATCGCCGGACGCCACCAGACCGCGCAGCTCCTCGAAGATGGCCTCGGGTGTCGCGAACTGCTGGGGCAGCGGCGAATAGCGGACTTTCATCGGTACCTTCTTAAGTCAGGAAGCGGCCGCGCGCTTTATCCCCGCCGGCTGGATGCTGTACCCGGCCGAGGTCGCGTCGCGATGGAACATCTGCACGGTTTCGAGCGAGTAGTCGGCCAGGTCCTTACCGAAGAGTCCGAGCTTGGCGAGGATGTCGTTGGTCGCGGTGATGATGTGGCAGCCGGCCTCCTCGGCATGGACGACGTTCAGCACCTCGCGCGGGCTCGCCCACAGGAGCTCCGCCTTCGGCCGTGCCGACAGGATGCGCCGGCACTCCTTCATGTGCGGGATCGGATCGCGGCCGGTATCGGCGATGCGACCGGCGAAGACCGAGACGATCGCCGGCGTGGCGGCCGCGAGGTTGTCGGCGATCGCCTTCACCTGCTCGGCAGTGAAGACCGCGGTCACGTTGACCTGGATGCCGTCGGCCGAAAGCCGCTTGATTACCGGACCGCAGAAGACGCGCTGGGTGTTCGTCGCCGGGATCTTGACGTTGACGTTGGGTCCCCAGGTCGCGATCTCACGTCCCTGCGCTTCCATCTGGTCGAGCTCGTCGGCGAAGACCTCGAAGGAGACCGGACGGTCCGGGATCGCCTTCAGCACCTCGAGGGCGAAGGCCTTGTAGTCGGAGATGCCGGCCTTCCGCATCAAGGTCGGATTGGTGGTGAAGCCCTTGATCGCCGGATTGGCATACATCGCCTTCATGCCGGCCAGATCGGCGCCGTCGGCGAAGAGCTTGATCTTCAGATGGCCGAGGTTCATCGGCGGGCCTCCTTCGCCCCGGCATCGGCGCCGCGGCTACGGGCGAGAATGACGGCGGCGGCCTCCGGGAGATCGGCGCAGACGGCGTCCGGCGTTTCGCGCAAGGGCTCATCGTAGCCGCGATCGATCAGGATGGTGAAACAGCCGGCGTTGCGGCCGGCACCGACGTCGCGCCAGCGGTCGCCGATCATGAAGCTGCGCGAGAGGTCGAGATCGAGCTCGCCCGCGGCATCGAGCAGCATCCCGGGCTTCGGCTTGTAGCACTCGCAGCCCGGCCCCTCGACGCACCAGCACACCTTGATTCCGTCGAGCGGCAGGCGGGCGCGGAGCCGGTCGTGCATCGCCTCCACCACCTCGCGCCGCTGGATCCCCTTGGCGACGTCGGGCTGGTTGGTGGCGACGACCAGGGCGAACCCCTCGCCCTTCAAGAGGCGCGTCGCGGCTTCGACGCCGGGAAGGATCTCGAATTCGTCCAGCGTCTGGGGCGGATACGGCTTGCCTGCGCGGACGAAGGCACGGTTGAGCACGCCGTCGCGATCGAGGAACACGGCGGCGCGGCTCATCTGGCGGCCGCCGCCGGCTTGTTCACGCTTTCCCATTTGGTGGCGACGATCTGGAGGGCCGGATGCGAGACGAGGCAGTGCCAGACGACCGCGTGGAAGGCTTCGGTGTGCGGCGTCACACGGCTCGCATCGATGGTCGGCACCACGATCACGGTATCTCCCGCCTTCTTCGTATAGCCACCGTCGCGGCCGACGACTCCGTACACCTTGAGCCCGCGGGCCTTGGCTTCCTGGATGCCCTTCACCAGGTTGGGGCTGACGTTGCGCTCGGCGTCGCCGCCGCCGACCGAGAAAACGAAAATCGCGTCCTTGGCGTTGGCGCGGCTCACCTTGAGCCATTCGGAGAACACCGAATCCCAACCCTCGTCGTTGGTCCTGGCCGTCAGCTCCGAGACGTTGTCGACCGGCGTATAAGCCTCGATCCCGCAGAGCTTGCGGAAGTCGTTCACCGCATGGCTGCAATTGGCGGCACTGCCGCCGACGCCCAGCAGGAACAGCCGCCCGCCCCGCTCACGCAGCTGGGCGAGCTCCCCGGCGAGGCGATCCACCGCGCCGGCATCGAGTTGGGCGAGGATCGTGGTGGCTTCAGCGAAATAGCGGCTGGCGTGCGACATCCCGACCGTTCTGTGGCTCCGAAATTCGGCCGCAAGCATAAGACATTGCTGCCGGCCCCCGTAGGGTCATTTCATTATACGCGCCAGTGCCGCGTGCAGATGTCGCGGGCCGCGCCGGTGTCGTCCCTGCGGCTGCCGCGCTCAGGCCTCCACCCTCGTCGATGTCCCGGGAGCCCGACGGCGGGGAGCGGAGGACCTTCCCGGCGGATCTAACCGAGGCGACTCGGGCGGCGAGCCAGTGCGCGAGCCGCGAGGCTCGCGCTGGCCGAACAGCGGGACTCGGAGACGGCCATCCGTGGGTCGGATCGATGACCACAGCCAGGAAGGCGAGGAGCTCGTCGCCCGTGCCCCGGGCTTGACGATGCCGGTATTCATCGCTTCTCATTCGCTCCACATGATCCTGAACTCTTTGATCTACAAACGATCTTCCTTCAAATAAGATATGATATCAGGTAATATCAGACGATGCGTAGACACCTCCGCTCGCTGACCCAGCTGCGTGCCTTCGAGGCCGCCGGCCGGCATCTGAGCCTGACCCGCGCGGCTGCCGAACTGGCCGTTACCCAGGGCGCGGTCAGCCGCCAGGTGCGCGAACTCGAGCGCGACCTCGGCCAGCGGCTCTTCCGGCGAACCGCACACGGCATCGTCCTGACCCCGGCGGGGCGACGGCTCACGCCCGCGCTGACCGATGCGCTCGACCGCATGAACCAGGCGGTCGGTGCGCTCACCGACCGGCGCACGCCGGAGGTGCTGACGGTGAGCGTCGGGCCGACGATTGCGATGAAGTGGTTGATCCCGCGGCTGCCGCGCTTTCATCAGTCGCATCCGGAGATCGAGGTCCACGTCTCGACCGGCAACGCGTCGCCGTCCGATCACCGCGCCAACGAGCTGCCGGACGAGATCGACCTCGGCATCCGCTGCCTCAAGGGCCCGGTGCCCGGACTGCATGCCGAGTGGTTCCTGCCCGACGACCACAGCCCGATCGTCAGCGTCGCGCGCCTCGCCGCAGGCCCGCCGCTGCGGGAACCCCGGGACATCCTGGCCTATCCCCTGCTCCGCTCCGGCTCGATTGCGGAGGCCTGGAGCGAATGGTTCGAGATCGCCGGCGTGCCCGAGCCGCCCTCGACCGGTCCGCGCTACGACCACGTGCAGTTCGCGCTCGAAGCCTGCTCGGCCGGCATGGGCATCACATTGACGGCGACCGCCTGCGCCGAGCCCGAGCTGGCGAGCGGCCAGCTCGTTCGGCCGTTTCCGCACATCACGACGCGATCCTGGGGGCACTACATCGTCTGCCGACCGCGTCGCCTCGCCGATCCGAAGGTGACGGCGTTCATCGCCTGGCTGCGCGCGGAAGGATCGCCGACATCACACCGCCAAGAGAAGCCGGCGACAGCCGAGCCGGCAGCGCCGGCCTAGGATCGGGGCCGGCCGACGAGCGCCTCGACCGCCTCCTCGGCGACTTTCAGGGGATCGGGTACCGGCAAGCCGAGCTCCTGGCTGAGGCGCGAAACATCGAACGCCGTGAAGCGCGGCCCCGCCGTCCCTTCGGCCATGGAGTCGGGCTGAGGTCCCGGGCGAACCAGCGAGCGATCGGCTCCCAGGCGGTCGGCGAGGATCGTCGCGAGCTCGGCATAGCTGATGTCCCGGCCGGCCGAGAGCTGCCAGATGCCCGTGACCCGGCGGCGGCGCATCCGGTCGAGGGCCTCGCAGACCTGCGCCATCGAGACCGGCGCGAGGCAACGGTCGGAAAACGGCGAGACCGCCCGGCCCGCCAGGAGGTCGCGCCGCCAGGACTCGAGCACCGGCAGGTCCGGCGTCAGCACCTTGGCGAGGCGCAGCACCGCCCCGCCCGGCAGGGCGAGGATCCGCCGCTCGGCCTCGACCTTCTGGCGACCGTAGGCGTCGGTCGGCGACACCGGATCGGACGGTCCGGGAAAGCGCCGCCGCCCATCGAAGACATGGGAGGTGCTGAGCAGGATGACCTGCGTGCCCTTCCCGGCGAGGCTCTCGGCCAGCCTCGCGACACCGTCCACGTTGATCCGCCACGTGCCCTCGGGGTCGGCATTGCAGGCCGCGATCCCGGTGACGCCGCCGGCGATCACGGCACTGGCGTAGCTCGCCCTCACCAGGGCCGGCCAGTCCATGGCGGCGAGATCGACAGGAGGACGCTCGGGCCCGGCCAGTCCGGGACGCCGTGTCCCGGCGTGAACCGACGCCCCGCCGGCACGGAGCGCGCGGACCAGCGCCGCCCCGATCGCGCCGTCGCTGCCGACCACAAGGACGTCGATCCCAGTCACGACGTCAAGCGGACACGGTCGACAGGCCGATCGCCTGGAGCCTCCCGACGACCGCGGGAGCGACTTCCGGAGGCAGCGGCACGATGACGGGCAGATCCTTCGGGACCTCTCCCGGCGCGACGATCCGGCGGCCGAAATGCAGGTGGCGCTGGCGCCGGGGATCTTCATCGACGAACAGGACCGGGGCGAGGTCCAGGACGCCGTCGAGCCATGTCCCGGCGATCGCCGTACCGAAAATGGCGACATCGCCGCGGGCGGCCGCGGCGGCAGCGGCCTCGCCGAGCCGCGAGAGCCAGGCGAGATGCCGTTCGACGAGAGCCAGGGCCTCGGTCTGATCCGAGGCGACGGGGGCGGACGCAGGCCCCCGCCTGGCGATGGTCGAAAGCTCCTTCGGCACCACCGAGTCCGAGTGCGCGACCGGCACCAGGCCGGCCCTCGCCAGCAGGACCGACAGCGTTCGCCGGGTGAAGTGGGTGGCGTGGTCGGCGATCAGCAGGTCGAACGGGTTGCTTGCGAGATTCGGGACCTCGATCGCCATGACGCCGGCCGGACCGAGCTTGCGGGCGAGCTTGCGAAGGCTGTCGGCCGGTTGCTCCAGGTGCTCGGCGACATGGACGGCGGTGATCAGGTCGAAGCCGTCCGGAAGCGCTTCGATGGTCGCCGTATGGAACGCCTCGACCCCCGGCATCGCGAGAATCGCATCCCTGTAGCGCTCGCCGAGATCCTGGCCGGAAAGGCGCCATCCCGGCGCCATCGACGACAGGTTCCGAAGCAGGGCGCCGTCGCCGCAGCCGAAGTCGAGAGCCCGGCCATGCTCGGGCGAACCGAGCCGCTCCATCATCCAGCGCAGGAACACCCGGGACCGCGATTCGACGACCCCGCTCAGGAACACCGACTGCTCGGCCTCCGGCCCTTGCCGGTAGACGACGTAGTCGGCGTAGATCTCCCGGCATTCTTCCCGCCAGGCAGCGGTGACCTGCTTCTGGGCGGTCCCGCAGGACATGCAGACGACGAGCCGCCCGTCGGCCGGCCACGGCCGGCAGTCGGACGTGACGCGCTTCAGCGCCCGGTATGCCTCGACTTCCCGCAGCTCGGGGCCATCACACACTTGGCACGCCGGCCCCGCGCGCCCATTCGAGCTCATGACCTCGGCATTCAATCGAAGGCGCTCCAGGGGTAGCGGCGACGCCGGCAATCTAGTGCACCGGCCACGTTCAGTCGAATGCCCGGCCGCATCCGCCAGCTCCCAATGCCGTCGACAGCTTGATCCGCCACCTCACGCTTGTAAGATCGCGCGGAACAGCCCAGCCCCACCTGGGTATGCATTCGGATTCCCACCTGGAGCATGAGATGAAAGAGATCACCTTCGATTCGCGGGCGAGGGACGAGACCTACTGGCGCGAACTGTCGCGGGTGATCGAAGAGCGCGGCTACTCGACCGAGAGCATCCTCCGCCACTGGCCCGCCTACGTCCTGCGCCGTGACGTCCCTCGGTTTCTTTCCCACTACGAGCTTTTCAAGCACGTCATCGACCTGCCGGGATGCATCGTCGAGCTCGGCGTGTTCAAGGGCGCCAGCTTCTTCACCTGGTCGATGCTCCTGGAGACGTTCGTGCCGTTCGATCGCTCGCGGAAGGTCTTCGGCTTCGACAGCTTCGAAGGGTTGACCGAGTTCAGCTCCAAGGATGGCCGCATGGACACGTCCGCGGACAAGGTCGTCGGCGGCTACAAATGCACCGCGGCCGAGCTGGAGGCCCTGACCCAGCTTCACAACAGCGACAACATGATCCCCGGGACGAAGCGGGCCAACCTGATCGTCGGCGACATCAAGGACACCATCCCCAAGTTCCTCGAAGACAACCCGGGCCTCAAGATCAGCCTGCTTCACTTCGACGTGGACCTCTACGAGCCGACCAAGTTCGGCATGGAGCAGCTGTTCCCGCTCGTCCTGCAGGGCGGCGTCGTCTGCTTCGACGAATACGGCCTGGTGCCCTGGCAAGGCGAGACGCGCGCGGTCGACGAGTACTTCGCCAAGATCGGCATCGCGCCGACGATCAGGAAGCACGCCTTCACCCAGACACCGCACGGCTATCTCATCAAGTCATGACCACGCCGGCATCCTCGTCGGACCTGGAGCTGACGGTAGCGTCGTCGGGTCTCGCGCTCGCGAAATCGATCTACGATCGCCGCGGCATTGTCGTCGTTCGCGGCCTGCTCGATGCGGACGTTGTCGGACACGCGCTCGAAACCCTGCGCAAGCTGCTGGCCGCGCGCGCCGCCGCGGTCGGCATCGACGGCCTTGCGGACGCCTCGGCGCACGAGCTGATCAACGCGCTCCAGGCGCGCGATCGCCGCTACGTGATGGATGTCATCCGGATCGGCAAGGACCTGCCCGAGTTCTACGGCACCTTCACCCACCCCGGCCTCCTGAAGTTCGCCAAGACCCTGGTCGGCTCCGACATCCTGCAATGCGTCCACGACATCGCTCAGATCCGCATCGACCCGCCGGACGACGCCGTCCGGAACTTCGATTGGCACCAGGATTTCCACTACAACCTGACCAGCGAGAATGCGGTGACCGCCTGGTTCCCCCTGTCGCCGATCGATCGCGACATGGGCCAGCTCGTCGTCGCGCCGGGATCGCACCGCGCGCTCGCCAAGGTCCAGCTCGACCGCCGCACGCATGTCCCCGGCCAGGGGACGACCCATGCCACGGTGAAGTTCCAGGTCGATCTCGCGGCGCTCGAGGCCGGCGCCATCGAGCTCGATATCGTCGAGCCGGGCGACGTCGCGTTCTTCGACTGCAAGCTGCTCCACCGGAGCGGCCTCAACCGGAGCGACCGCAGCCGGATCGTCTTCAATCCGCGCTACGGAAACGCGCTCGATCCCGCCGTCGTCGGGCGCGGATGGTCGTGCATGCGCGACAAGACCCAGGATCTTCTGGAGGCGCTCTACCCGGAGCTCCTCGAAGCACCCTCGCCTAAGGCCTGACGAGGTAGGCGCCGGGGACGTTGGTCCAGGTGAAGGTCTGAAGGCGGAGGCCGGGCTGACCGGCCAGGAACTCGTCCACCGCCTTGGTCTCGCCCGGCCAGTCCGGGATGGCGTACTCGTCGAAGATCAGGACCCCTCCCCGCGACACCTTCGGCCACAATGCGTCCAGCGCGGCCTTGGTCGGCCTATAGAGATCGCAGTCGAAATGCACCAGCGAGAAGCGGACGCCGGGATTGTCGGCGGCGAAGGCCGGCATCGTCTCCTCGACATGGCCGTCGATCAGCTTGATCCGCGGCTTCCACGGGATGAAGCGATCCTGGTCGAAGATGCTTATGGCGCTCTCCAGCTCGTCCCGGAATTTCTTCGGGTCGAATCCGCCGACCACCTTGCCCGCGGACGGCTTCGGCTTCCCGTCCTCCGGACTGAAGCCGGAGAAACCCTGCCAGTTGTCGAAACCGTAGACGGTCTTGGTCCGGTCGCCGATGCAATAGGCCTCGAGCAGGTTGGCCCAGGTCATGAGCCCGGCGCCGCGGAAGACGCCGATCTCGGCGATGTCCCCGGGCACGTCGAGAGTCAGCTTGAACAGGTCGACATGGGCGAGAAACCGCTTGAGGTGCTGGCGGCGCGCCAGAACCGTGAAGTGCTTGACCGCGTCGAGGGGCTCGATCGCGAAGGTCCGGCAATGCTCGGCGAGCGCCGTCTCGATCTGCGTGTCGAGCCCCTGCTTCTTGAAGCCGGATGAAGCATCGAAGGTTTCGCTCACGTCAGGCCGCCCCCTCTTGTCACGTCCGCGCACGCGCAGGGCTTTCGCCGGGCGCAAGGACACGCCACTGCTGCAGGTCGAGCACATGCTTGCGCGAGACGACCGTGTCCGGAAAGAACCTCATGTCGATGCTCAGCCGCGTACGCGTCGATACGTTCGGCTGCGAAACGTGAATCAGCTGCTTGTTGAAGATGATGAGGTCGCCGGGCGACATCGGCCGGCACGCCCGGTTGCGGAAGCCCGTGGTCGAGACCGCCGCCAGCCACTGCTCGGACTTGCTGTCGTCCAGAAGCTCGGGCTCGTTCTGGCTGCCTTCGAAGACGGCCATGCCGCCGCACACGTCGTCGATCTCGACCAAGGGCACCCACACGGTGAGGAAGTCGGAGAGGTGCTGGTTGTAGGTAATGTCCTGATGAGGCGGCACGGCGGCGCCGAAATTGTTCGGGAGGATGAACCGCGCCGTCGGCGGCATGTGCATGAAGATCGGGCGCCCGCCGAGAGCGGCGTCCAGGACCGCCCGCAGGCCCGCGTCCCTGGGAATGACCCAAAGCCGCTCGGACAGCCGCGTCGCCAACGGGAAATGGCCGAGCATGATCGACTGGGCGGCCTCCGGCAGATCCCCGGGGCGGGCCTCCGCCAGGACGGCCGCGACCTTGCGGCCGTTGTCGGGGTCGTCCGCATGGATGTCCCAGGGCGCCATCTCGGCAAACGCCTGGGCCAGGCTCTCTTGCAGAAATGCATGCACCGAGCCCACGACCCCCGGCGACAGGACGCCGCGAAGGATCTGGTAACCGTCCCGCTTCAGGCCCGAGATGTCGACGCCCGCCATTGAAGCATCCGCTGGCTGATTCATGACGATTACGCTTTCGCCGCGGCCTTGCGAGCGGCGAAATGCCCCTCGGCAACGCGCCATTGATCATACCATAACCGGCTGGAAACGAAGCGGAGCGGGCTCGCCGCGTCGCTCGAACGACGAATCGGCGTCACCAGGAACTGAACAGGTGGCGGTGGCGGCGAAGGAAGCCCTGGCCGGCCCGCGCCCCCGCCTCGCCGACCGAGTAAGGGCGCAGCAGGGCGAGCCAGCGGTTCTGCAAGGCCTCGTCCTCCTCCGAATAGCTGGCGCGTCTGTCGGCCTTTTCCAGCATCTCCTCGGTGAGGGTGAGGATGTCTTCGGCTTCGCTGTCGACGGCTTCGAGGCCGCGATCCGCCAGGCACCTGGAATCGTAGGTGAGCGCCAGCGGCATCCGCATGCTTTCGTCGAAAGTCAGAAAGCGGCCGCTCTGCCGCTCGCGGATCAGCTTCGGGATGAACAGATCCGACTTGCTGGCCATCCGGTCGCCGGGCGGAAAGAAGTTCGTGGCGGCGACCGGCACGCCGAAGTTCAAGCCGACGACCATCATGCCGGACGTCGTCGCGAGGATGAAGCGGCAGCTCGCCGCGAGGAACACATCCATCCAGTCCGAGCGTTCGGCCGACAGCGCGTAGTCGACGACGTTCGCCATCGCCGGCAGCGGCGTCATGGTCGGATCGCCGAGGCGGACGACCCAGCCGCCGTGGCGCGTGATCGCCTCGATCGCCGGGAAGAAGGCGCGGATGTCGGCGTTCCGTGCGGCTTCCGGCGATGCGGGATCCTCGCGGAGATAGCCGGTCTCGCGGACATGGACGCAGACGAACCAGGCGCCGGCGGGTACGCCGAGGCGCCGCAGGTTCTCCTGCCCGCACTCCGCATGGTCGCGCCTCAGATCGAGGAGCGGTCCGCGTCCCTGACGCTGCCACTCCTCCTGTACCGCGTGATAGACACGATTCTTCGACATGGCACGGCCGTCGGGCAGGCGCATGTAGACGGGATTGAAGGGGACGCGGTCCTTCAGGGGCGCGATCCGCTCGATCAGCTTCGGATCGTCGATCACCGTGACGTATTGCCGCCAGTAGTCGAGGAGGCACGGGTTGACGACGCGCTCGCGCGGCGCAATCAACAGCGTGACGAAGGGCGGCAGCCACCCCAGCAGCTTCATCTTCACGTGAAGCTCGAGCTGATGGGCCATCTCGCCGATCCGCGTAGTCAGCTCGTCGGGGAACAGGATGCGGAAGCCATGCGCGCCAAACTCGTCGGCCGCGGCGCGGGACATCTCTGCGTCGATGAGGGTCGTGCAGAAGCGGGTGGCCTCCGCCTCCTCGCCGATGTCGCGCAGATACTGGACGACCGGGATGACGACGGCGGGATTGTCGGGGATGCGCTCGGCGGCGATGCGGGCCGGCTTCATCACCAGCTCGCGCGGCGCCCCTGCCTCCTGCAGCGCGCCGGCCAGGGTGACAAAGCCTTCAGTATAAGCTTGGTCCTCGACCACCGCCCGATAGAAGCATTTCATTGCCTCTTCGAAGCGGTCGGCGCCATGCAGGATCATGCCGCGCGCGACATGGGCCTCGCCGAAGGGGCGTCGGAGGCCGGTGACCCGCCGCAGCCAGAGATCCGCCTCGTCGATGCGCTTGACCCGGCCGAGCCCCTTGCCCAGCCGCAGCGTCAGCCCCTCCTGCGCCGGCGCAAGCGCGACCGCGGCGTAGAGGCTTTCGATTCCACGCGGTCCGTCGCCGGCGACGATCCGGGCCTCGCCCAGATCGGCGCGCCAGCCGGCATTGGTCGGCTCGATGCGCACCGCCATCTCCAGATGCGCGACGCCCTCGATGAGGCCTGCGGCGATCATGGCGAGACCGGTCTCGTGATGGGCGCGGCCGTTCTGCGGCGCCGCCTGCAGCACGGCGCCGAGGATGCCGACGGCTTCGGTGAGTTTGCCTGCCTCCCGCTGCGCCCGGGCGGCCTCGATCATCGCCGACAGATGCAGTCCGGTCATGCCCGTCCGGCAAGCACGCGACGTATGACGGAAGCGGCGCGCTCCGCCTCGGCCTCGGTCAGCGAGAAATGCGAGGGTAGCCAGAGGCCCCGCTCGGAAGCGCCGATCGCCGCCTCGAAGCCCGCGTCATCCTGCCTGTAGCTGTCCTGGCGGTGGATCGGCAGCCAGAAGCGGCGGCTGCCGATCTTCTCGGCCGTCAGCGCCGCCTCGACCGCGTCGGCGCGCTCGATCAGCGCATCGGTCCACTGGGTGATCTCGCCGCCATTGTGATCGACTGCCGGCAGCACGATCCCCGGACAGTCGCCGAGCAGCTCCTGGTACCAGCGATTGCGCCTCCGGAAGCCCTCGAGCCGACCCTCCAGCCGGTCGAGCTGGGCCAGGCCCACGGCGGCCTGCAGGTTGGTGAGCTTGAAGTTGAAGCCCAGCACCGGATGCAGGTCGTTGCCGCCGGTCCCCTGGTGGCGGCGGCCCTGGTCCTTGAGCTCGCGCAGGCGGTCGTGGACCGCGTCCTCGTTGGTCGCGACCATGCCGCCCTGGCCGGTCGTCACCGTCTTGTTGGCGGAGAAGGAGAAAGCCGCGGCGCGGCCGAAGCTGCCGAGCGGCTTCCCCTGGAAGCGCGAGCCGAAGGCCTCGGCCGCATCGCAGACCAGCTCGAGGCCGCGCTTGGCGCAGAGCGCCGCGAGCGCCGTGTAGTCGGCGCCGCGGCCGTTGACGTCGACCGGCACGATGGCGCGGGTCTTCGGTCCGATCGCTGCCTCGGCCTTGGCGATGTCGATCGCGAAGCGCCGGGGCTCGACGTCGACCAGCCGGACCGAGGCGCCGGTGAGCCGGACCGCATTGGCGGTCGCGATGAAGGTGAGATCGGGAACGATCACCTCGTCGCCCGGTCCGATGCCGACGGCCATGAGGGCGAGCGCGATGCCGACGGTACCGCTGGTGACGCCGACGCAGTGCCTGACCCCCAGCACCTCGGCGCAGCGCCGCTCGAACTCGCGCGTGACGTTGCCGTCGTTGATGTAGTTGGACGCGATGACTTCGTTGACCCGCGCGGTCTCCTCCGGGCCGGTCTCGACGGAGAACCAGGGAATCGGTGTGTTCACGACATTGGCTCCCGCTTGCGGCGGCGTTCCAGAGGCCGGGCCGGCACGCCGACCACCGTCATGCCCTCGGGCACGTCGGCCGCCACCACCGCGCCGGCGCCGATGGTGGCGCCCTTACCCACCGTGACCTTCGGCAGGATGATGGCGCCGGCGCCGACATAGACCCGGTCTTCGAGCGTGACCGTCCCCAGGATCGTGCATCCCGGCGCCAGGGTCACGCAGTCGCCGATGCGGCCGTCGTGATGAACGGTGGCGCCGACGTTGAGCTTGACCGAATGGCCCAGCACCGCGGCGGGCAGGACGCGGGCGCCACGCTGGACGATACAGCCGGGACCGAGCGTGGCGCTCCGTGCCACATAGCCGTCGAGGGCAATCACGGTGCGGAGCGCGTCGCGGCCGTAGTGGATGACGAGCTTGGATTTGAGCCCAGTCGGATCGATGGCGATGACGATGCCGAGGTCCGGCCTCGCCACATGAACCTCGGCCCAGGCGTCGTCGCCGCCGAGATGCGGAATACCCAGCGCATCGGCGGCCGGGTGGCTGTCGAAGACGCCGGCCAGTTCCCAGTCCGGCAGCTCCTGGATCAGGTCGATGAGGTCCTTGTCGACGCCGACCATGGCGATCGGCCGGGATTGGGTCATGCCTAGACCTCCAGCACGCGCGGCGTCGGCAGCGGCACGATGAACTTGCCCTTGTAGCCCTTCTCGCGCAGCTTCGGCGCCAGCTCCTCGCCGATATGCCAGGAGAGGAACAACGCGTATTCCGGCTGGTCGGCGAACAGCTTGGCCTCCTCCAGCACCGGCACGCGGGTGGAGGGGATGTACTTGTTCAGCTTGTCCGAGCCCGGCACCTCGACGACGCAGTCGAGAATCGCCTCGTCGAGGCCGACATAGTTGATCAGGGTCGACGCCCGGCTCGGCGCGCCGATGCCGTAGACGCGGCCGCCCGCCTTCTTGATCGGTGCCAGCAGCGTGTGCAGGTCGAGCTTCGATTGCCGCACGCGCTTCCTGAAATCGGCGAAGGCGGAGCCGTCCTCGAGACCCTGCTGACGCTCCTCGGCGAGGAAGGCGGCGACGCTCGGATCGATCTTGCGCTCGCCCTTGCGGGCCGAATAGACGCGGATCGAGCCGCCATGGGTCGGGATCCGGCGGACATGGAAGACCTCCATGCCGTGGCGCCCGAACAGCTGCTGCAGACTGCCGACCGAGTAGTAGCGGAGATGCTCGTGGTAGATGGTGTCGTACTGAAGCGTGCGGATGAGGTCGCCGAGATAGTGGTTCTCGGAGATGAAGACGCCGTTCGGTGCCAGCAGCTCCTTGATGCCGTCGACCACGCCATGGACGTCGCCGATATGGGCGAAGACGTTGGCGGCGGTGATCAGCTTGGCCGCGCCGATCTCGGCCCTCGCCTTCTTCGCCGTCTCCTTGCCGAAGAAGGCGATCCAGGTGCGGATGCCCTTGGCATTGGCGACGTCGCCGGCCCCGGACGGCTCGACGCCCAGCACCTTGTGGCCGCCGCCATGGAAGTTCGACAGCAGCGTCCCGTCATTGGAGCCGATGTCGACCACCAGGTCGTCCGCTCCCAGGCCGACGATCGGCTTCGACTCCTGGTAGAGCTCGGCGAAGTTCTCGCGGAGGATTCGCGTGGTGCCGCTGCGGTAGGGGTAGCTCGGCGGGAACAGGATGTCGGGCCTGACCTCGGTGCCGATCTGGACCAGCGAGCAGTCCTCGCAACGCAGCCATTCCAGCGGAAACGTCGGCTGCTCCACGGCGCGCGTGCCGACCTTGGCCATGGTGTTGACCGGAGCGACGTAAGCGAGGAAGAGGATCGACCGCAGCCGCTCGCTGCCGCAGATCTGGCAGCTGGTGACGGGGCGCGACAGGGCTTCGGTCATGACGCCTCTTGGGACTTCAGATGGCGGTTCTTCACATACCAGTCGACCACCGGGGCGATGCCCTCGGCAAAGGGAATCTTCGGCTCGAATCCCATCGCCCGGAGCTTGCCGATGTCCGGGCAGCGGCGCTGGGTCTGGCCTGCCGGCGAGGCGCCGAAGGCGAGATCGGCTTCGCGGCCGAAGCAGCCGACGATGCGGCGGGCGACGTCGGCGATGGTCAGTTCCTCGGGATTGCCGATATGGGTGATCGAGAGATGCGGCGCCTTGTCGATCACCGTCACCAGGCCGGTGGTGAAATCGTCGACATGGACGAAGGCCCGGGTCTGGCGGCCGTCGCCCTGGATCGGGAAGCGGACCTTGCCCGAAGGCTGCGCCTTGACCGCGTCGTCGGCTCTCAGCGCCAGCTCCGGCACCACATGCTCGAAGCCCATGTCGGCGCCGTAGACGTTGTGCGGCCGGAACACGGCGACGCGGCTGAAGCCGGTACGGCCGTAGTTCAGCGCGATCAGCTCGCTCGCCAGCTTCTGACCGCCATAGGAATAGCGCGGGTTGAGCGGATCGGGGATGACCAGCGGTGCCGTCTCGTCGGTCGGCACCTTGGGCGGGGTCTGGTAGGCCTCGGACGACGACGCCACCACCAGGTCGCCGATGCCGTTGGCCCGGCAGGCGTCGACCACGGCGAGGATGCCGCGGATTCCGACATCCAGCACCAGCTCCGGCTGCGAATAGAAATAGGCCGTGCCGTTGACCGAGGCCATGTGGACGACCTGCGTGCAGCCCTTGGCGGCACGCGCCACCGCCGCGGCGTCGCGGATGTCGGCCTCGACCATCTCGACCCTGTCGAGGACGCCGCCGAGACGCCGGGGATTGCCGCGCCAGTTGTTGTCGAGCACGCGGACCTTGCGGCCGAGCCCGACCAGGCGATCGACCAGCGCCGCGCCGAGGAAGCCGGTGCCGCCGGTGACGAGGGTGGTCACGAGGCCGTCGCCAGCCCGAGCCCATGGCTGCCGAGGCAGACATAGGCCCTCCCCTCCGGCATCAGCACGCTCTGCGGCGCGAAGTTGTTCCAGAGGTCGTAGACGATACCCGGAGTCGCCATGCGATCGGCGAGGCCTTCGAGCGGCATGGTGGCGAAGATCGGATGGTTGTTGTGGATGACGGCGACATGCGCGCCGCCCAGCGCGTCGGTAAGGGACGCCATCGGCTCGAGGCCGAAGCCGCGCTGGGCCTCGGCCGAGACCACAGCATCGAAGCCGCGAAATCTCGCACCCGGAAACGCCTCGGCGAGCTTCGCCAGCAGCGGCCTGGCGGTGGTGCCGCGGAGATCGTCGGTCGGCGGGCGGCCCTTGAAGGCGATGCCGAGCAGCGCGATCACCGGCTTCGCCGGAAGACCGCCAAGACGCGCGGCATGCGCCTTGATCGCCGCCACCACCTCGTCCGGCTGGCGCTCGTTGATCATCCGGGCGGCGAGCGTCATCTCGGGCTTGATGCCGTGACGCTCGACGCTCTCGGCCAGGATGTAGCTGTCCTTCTCGAGGCACGGGCCGCCGACGGGGCCAGGCATCGGCAGGTTGGTGCGCGGATATCCGCGCTTGCCCGCCTGGATCACCTCGGCCGCCGAGATGCCGACGGCATCGCAGATGCGGGCAACCTCGTTCGAATAGGCGAAATGCACGTCGCGCTGGGAGTTGTCGACCAGCTTCACCATCTCGGCCGCCTCGACCGAGGAGACACGGACGACCGTCGGCGTCAGGAACTGGAACAGCTGGCCGGCGCGGACGCCGACGTCCAGGCTCTCGCCGCCGACGATCTGCGGAAGCCAGCGCAGCTCCTCGAGTGCCTGGCCCTCGACGGTGCGTTCCGGACAGAAGGCGAGGTCGAAGCGCTTGCCCGACGACTCGAGGACCGGATGGACGAGCTCTCGCGTCGTCCCGATCTTCACCGTCGAACGCATGATGACGAGATCGTCGTCCTTGATGTTCTTCGCCACCTCGCGCGACACACTCTCGATCATGTCCATGCGCGCGCGGCCGCCAGGTCCCATCGGGGTGCCGACGGTGATGATCCAGACCGTCGCCGGGCAGCCCTCGGGGATCTTCGGGAAGATCTTGAGGCGCCCGTTGCGGACGGCGCGGCTCAAGCGCTCGGTGATGCCGGGCTCGGAGAAGTGGGCCTTGCCCTCCTTCATCAGCCGGACCAGGTCTTCGCGGATCTCGACGCCCCAGACCTCGAAGCCGACCTCGACCATCACGGTCGCCAGCGTCAGCCCGACGTAACCGAGACCCATGATGCAGACGATGCGATCACGAAATCCGTCTGGCACCGTGTTGGTCATGCGAATCGTCCAGCCTCGCCGCGAGTGGCGCGGAGTATAGAAGCCGTTCCCTAGGGCGCAAGCGGATGACCGCCCGGTGAGCGTGGTGTAGCTTCGCCGAGGCATGGATACCGCCGCAGAACTCGAAAACGCCCGCGCCTTGCGTCGGCTCGGGCGCCACAAGGCGGCCGCCGAGATCTGCCAGCGAATTCTCGAACGCCGGCCGGAACGCCCGGACGCTCTACTCGTCCTGGGCGCGATCGCCGCCGACCTCGGCGACCCGGCCGCCGCGGTGGGCTTCCTCACTCGCGTCGTCAATCGCGACCCAAGCTACCCCGGTGCCGCCGTCCAGCTCGGCGACATGCTTGCCAGGATCGGCGAGGCCGGCGGCGCCAGCGCCTGGTACGGGGCGGCCCTCGCCCTCGATCGCGATGCCGATCATGCGGCGCCGGCGCTGGCTCGCCAGCTCGCGGCGCAGGGTGATTTCGATGGCCTGCTGGCCCTGGGCAACGGGCAGCTCGCCCGCGAGCGGCCTGCTGTCGCCCTCGACGTCGCGCGCATCGGCCGGACCGGCTCGCCGACCCATGCCGGCCTCGCCCTCCTTGCCGGGCGGGCGCTGGTCGCTCTCGGCGAGACCGGCCGCGCCCTGGCGCTGCTGCGGGCAGCGGCTTCCGATCGGCCGGACGCGCCGGAGGCGGCGGCGGCGCTCGGCAAGGCCCTGGGCGACGACGTCGCCTGGCTCGGCCGCAGCTTCGCGCTCCGACCGACTGCCGGTGCGCTGACGGAATGGGCGGAGGCGCTGGCTCGTAGCGGACGGTCGGAACAGGCGCGGCGCGCCTTCGATGCGGTGCTCGCGGCCGATGGGGCGCACGGCGGCGCTCTCCGCGGCCTCGCCCGGCTCCGCCTTGCCCTCGGCGAAGCCGATGCCGCGATCGGGCTTGCCCGCCGACGGCTGGCCGCCGACGCCGCAGACGCCGGAGCCGCCCGAATCCTGGGCGAGGCCCTGGCCAGGCGCGGTCTCGCCGCCTCGGCCCTGACCGTCGCCCAGAGCGCCGCGAAGGCGGGGCGCAGCGAGGTCGCCCGTGCCGTTGCCGAGGGGATCGTCGCCGCCGATCCGGAACGGCTGGACGCGCTCAAGATGATCGGCACCGCGCGCAGCTTCCGCGCCGCGCTCACGCGGGATCCGGCCGACACTTCGGCCATGACCGAACTGTCGGCGACCGGCGATCCGAGCCACGCGCTGAAATGGCTCGAGCGCGCGATCCGATTCGACGCCAGCGTGCCGACGACCTTCGCGCTCGCCCGCGCCCTGATCCGGACCGGGGCCGAGGACGCGGCAAGGGGGCTGCTGCGGCCGATGCTCGACGCGGTCAGCGGGCAGCGGCCGGCCCAGGCCGCGGAGCTCGCCGGCCTGCTGGTCGATCTCGGCGAACCCGAGCCCGCGGTGCGCCTCCTCGAGGCGGTGACCCAGGCCCAGCCGGAGGACGCCGACCTCGCCCGGCAGCTCATCGACGCGCAGACCCGCTTCGGCGACGCGGCGGCGCTGACGCGGATCGGCCAGACCCACCTGACCCGGCGCCGGGCCGGTCTTGCCGCGGCCGCCTTTTCCGCCGCCCGCCGCCTCAAGCCGGAGAGCGCCCAGATCGCCTTCCTCCATGGCCGGGCGCTCTGGGACCAGGACGAGAAGGGGGCCGCCGTCGATGCCTTCGCCGATACGGCGGAAATGGCCGGCGACGACAACCTCGACCTCCTGACGCGGTCTGGGGAGGCCCTGGTCGCGCTTCAGGCGACCGAGCTCGGCCTTCGCTGTCTCGGCCGGGCGGTCGAGCTCGATTTCGCCAATCCCGGGCGTCACTCCTATTCCTACTTCTTCAATTTCCTGAACCAGTGCGACTGGCCGGCGCGGATCGACTACGTCCGCCGGCTGACCGCACTCGCCGAGGCCAAGATCGCCGCCGACGATCCGAATTTCCGCATGAACCCCAGCCTCTGGGTGTTCCTGGCCGCCGAACGCGACCTGATCTACCGCTCGGCGAACCATTTCGCCCGGCACAGCTTTCCGGGTACCAGGCGCCGCCCGACGCCGGCGAGCGGCGGCGATCCCGACCGGCCGATCCGCCTTGCCTACTTCTCGGCCTTTCTGCACGGCCACCACATCGGCTACAGCCTCCGCGGCATCCTCGCGGGGCATGACCGGCGCGAGGTGCAGATCCATCTCTACGGCCAGACCCGGGACGACTCGATCCAGGCGAGCCTCAAGGATCAGGCCCACGTGTTCCGTTCGATCGACGGGAAGGCGCCGGCGGCGATCGCCCAGATGATCGCCGCGGACGGCATCGACGTGCTGGTCGACCTGGACGGGTATGTGAACAGCGCCAGCGGGCTCCTGACCATCGAGACCGCGAGCCACCGGCCGGCGCCGGTGCAGATGCTCTATCACAACTATGTCGGCCCGACCGGGACCGACTTCATCGACTACGTCGTCGCCGACCGCGAACTCCTGGATGCCCATGACGATGCCGGTTACCGGGAGAGGCTGATCCGGCTGCCGCCCTGCTACTACCCGGCCGCCCCCCTGCCCAAGGCCGATGTGGCCACCGACCGCCGGAGCTGGGGCCTGCCCGAAACGGGAGCGGTATTCTGCAACTTCGGCCATTTCTACAAGGTCGAGCCGACCTCCTTCGATTCCTGGATGCGGATTCTCAGGCGGGCCCCCGGCAGCGTGCTCTGGATGAACCATTGGGATACGCCCCGGGCGGTCGCCAATCTTCGCCAGGAGGCCGAGGCCAGGGGCGTCGACCCGGCCCGGCTGGTGTTCTCGGCGCTGGCCGAGAAGCCGATGCACCTGGCCCGGCTGGCGCTGGCCGACCTGTTCCTCGACACATTCGTCTACGCCTCCGGGGTCACCAGCCTCGACGCGCTCTGGGGGGGCGTGCCGGTCCTGACCGTCCGCGGCGCGACCTTCGCCCGGCGGGTCGGCGCCAGCCTGAACGCCGGCATCGGCCTCGACGAGCTGACCTGTGTCGACGTACCCGTTTTCGAAGAGCTGGCCGTGGCTCTGGCCACCGACCCCGTCCGTCTGGCTGCGGTGAAAGCCCGGTTGAGGTCCAATCTGGGGACCCACCCGCTCTTCGACCAGGCGCGCCTCGCCCGGAACCTGGAGCGCGCCTATCGCACGGCTTTCCGCCGCCACGTCGCCGGCCTCCCCCCGGAGAGCTTCGAACTCGCGCCGTAGAACCCGGCAAGTCTTGCCGGGCAGGCTCGCGCGAAAGGCGCCCCAAGCGCCGCCTCGAGCGCCCCGGGAGCGAGCCTAATCCCTTCAAATTACTAAAGAATGTCCCTGGCCTGCTTCCTGCAATTGAAGGCGGCGTCACAACCGTTGCCGCCGAGGAGTGCCATGGAAACCACGATGTATCTTGCGATTGCGCGCCAGGCGGTGCTGCGCCGCGAGATGGAAGCCGTGGCCCACAACCTCGCGAACGCCAGCACCACCGGCTACAAGTCCCAGGCGCCGCTGTTCAAGGAAGTGCTGTCGAAGACCTCCCCGACCGAATACCTCTCCTCGGTCCTCGACCAGGGTCTGATGACCAACACCGCCGACGGCCAGCTCAAGGTCACCGACAACACCTACGACTTCGGCATCCGCGGCGCCGGCTACTTCGCGGTCCAGACCCCGTCCGGCGAGCGCTACACCCGCAACGGCAATTTCAAGCTCGACTCCGCCAGCCGCCTGGTCACCCAGAACGACAGCGGCGTGCTCGGCGCCGACAACCGCCCGATCGTGATCCCGCCCAACGCCACCGACATCCGCGTCGCCGGCGACGGCACGATCCTCGCCGGGAACCAGGTCGTCGGCCAGATGAAGATCGTCGGGTTCACCAACGACCGCGCCCTCAAGCGCGGCCCCAACAGCCTGCTCATCGCCGACGAGGCGCCGCAGAAGGCGCCCCAGGCCAAGGTGGCCCAGGGCGTCATCGAGGAGTCGAACGTCGTTCCGATGTTCGAGATCTCGCGCATGAGCGAGATCGTCCGCAACTTCCAGCAGGCCAACAACATGGTCGAGCAAGAGCACGACCGCATGCGTGACGCGGTCCGTCGCATCGGCAAGCCGGTCGGCGTCTAAGGGATCTAAGGGAGCTTATCAGCCATGCGCGCACTCACCATCGCCGCCACCGGAATGTTGGCCCAGCAGACCAACGTCGAGGTGCTCTCCAACAACATCGCCAACCTGAACACGACGGCATACAAGCGCTCCCGCGTCGAGTTCCAGGACCTGCTCTACCAGGATCAGCGGCGGGTCGGTTCGGCCTCCTCCGAAGCCGGCACGATCGTTCCCGCCGGCCTGCAGGTCGGCCTCGGCGTCCGCGCCGCCGCCGTCTACCGGTTGAACCAGCAGGGCACCCTGCAGCTGACCGAGAACACCCTCGACCTCGGCATCCGCGGCGAAGGCTTCTTCAACATCCAGCTGCCGAACGGTCAGACCGCCTACACCCGCTCGGGCTCCTTCCAGCTCTCGCCCACGGGGCAGATCGTCACCCAGGATGGCTACACGGTGCTTCCTGGCCTCACCATCCCTCAGAACACCCTCGACATTTCGATCAATGCCTCCGGCCAAGTCTACGCCAAGCTCGACGGCGTCGTGGCCCCGCAGCTCCTCGGCCAGGTCACGCTTTCCAACTTCCCGAACCTCGCCGGCCTCGAGTCGGTCGGCCAGAACCTGCTGCTGCAGACGCCCGCCTCGGGCGCCCCTGTCGCCGGCACCCCGGGGTCGCTGGGCTTCGGCAGCACCATGCAGGGCTTCCTCGAGGCCTCCAACGTCAACGCGGTCGCCGAGATCACCAACCTGATCACCGCCCAGCGCGCCTACGAGCTGAATTCGAAGGTGATCCAGGCGTCCGACGACATGATGGGCACCATCAACCAGCTGCGTTGATCCGACTTCCTGAAAGCTTCGCACCATGACCCGCACGCTTCGCGTTCTCGCCCTCTGCCTCCCCCTCGCCCTGGCCCCGATGGCCGGAAGCTTCGCCGAGGTGGGCAAGCCGATCCTCAAGCAGAAAACCGAGGTTTCGGGCGACGCCGTCCGCCTCGGCGACCTGTTCGACAACATCGACGCCGAGAAGGCCCAGATCCGCCTCGATCAGGCTCCCGCCCCCGGCAACAGCGTGACCTACCAGCCCTCGCAGCTGGCGGCCTTCGCCCGCATGCACGGGATCGAGTGGAAGCCGCAGACCTATATGGACAAGGTGGTGGTCGAGCGCGTCGGCCAGCTGGTGGCCCGCCAGACCATCGATGCGGCGCTGCGCAAGGCCCTGGCCGCCAAGGGCGTCACCGGCGAGCTCGAATTCGAGATCGCGAGCCGCGCCTACCAGCTCTACGTCTCCGAGACCCAGGCGCCGACCGTCGCGGTCGACCTCAATCACTACGATCCCGACAGCCGCTCCTTCATCGCCGAGTTCCGCGCCCCCGCCGACGAGCCGCGGGCCGACCGCATCCGCGTCGCCGGCCGGGCCCATGTCATGATCGACGTTCCGGTCCTCAACCGCCGGATGATGCCGAGCGAGGTCATCCGCGCCTCCGACCTGAGCTGGGTCAAGATGCGTTCCGGCGCCATGCTCGCCAACCACGCGACGCTGCTCGAAGACGTGATCGGCCGCACCCCGAAGCGTCCGCTGCAGGCCGGCCAGCCGATGCGCCAGGCCGATGTCGGTCCCTTCACCCTGGTCCAGCGCAACGAGAGCGTGACCATGATCATCCGCACCAAGTCGATGACCCTCACCGTCCAGGGCAAAGCGCTCGACGACGGCGTCGAGGGTCAGACCATCCGCGTACAGAACCCCAAGAGCAGCCGCACGGTCGAAGGCCGCGTCACCGGCCCCGGCGAGGTGGCGGTGGTCATCGGCGCCATGGTTTCCGCCAACGCCGCCAATCGCCAGACCGTACAGCGTTAACCCGACATTCGAACCGCCCCCGGAAGGTAGAATTCCCATGCGTATCGCCCGCTTCGCCTCGCTCGGCCTCGCCGTCATCGCCCTCGCCGGCTGCTCCGCCCTCGACCGCATGTCGAGCATCGGCGAAGCGCCGAAGATGACCGACATCTCCAACCCGCAGGCGTCGACCGGGTACAAGCCGGTCAGCATGCCGATGCCGGCGCCGATGACCGCCGAGCGCCAGCCGTCCTCGCTGTGGGCCGCGGGCTCGCGCGGGTTCTTCAAGGATCAGCGGGCGAACCGGGTCGGCGACATCCTGACGGTCCTCATCGAGATCAACGACGAGGCCAAGTACGAGAACACCACGACCCGCAGCCGCAAGAATACGGACAACGCCACGATCGGCTCGCTGTTCGGCCTGCAAGGCCCGATCAACCGCATCCTGCCTGGATCGGAGAACACGACGCTCATCGACACGACCTCGGCCCTCACCAACGAAGGCAAGGGCGCGATCGACCGCAGCGAGGAGATCAAGCTAAAGATCGCGGCGACGATCACGCAGGTCCTGCCCAACGGCAACCTGGTCGTCATCGGGCGCCAGGAAGTCCGGGTGAACTACGAGGTGCGCGAGCTTCAGATCGCCGGCGTCATCCGCCAGGAGGACATCACCACGCTGAACACCATCAGCTACGAGAAGATGGCCGAGGCGCGGATCTCCTATGGCGGCCGCGGCCACATCACGGACGTCCAGCAGCCGCGCTACGGCGCCCAGATGCTCGACATCCTCCTGCCCTTCTGATCCGCAGGACCCGATCCGGAGCGCGCCGGTTTCCCCCACCCCGCCGGCCGCAACGGAAAAGGGCCGGTGCCGAAAGGCACCGGCCCTTCGCTATTGGACGAAGCCCCGCGGTGTCAGCCCCCGACCCCGGCGGCGACGTTCACCGCCAGCGCCAGGATCACCGTGTTGAAGAAGAACGACACGACCCCGTGGACCAGGGTCAGGCGACGCATCGCCGTCGATCGCACCTCGACGTCGGAGACCTGGCCCGCCATGCCGATAACGAAGGCGTAGTAGAGGAACTCGACCACCCTCGGCTCGTCGGTTCCGGGAAAGCCGAGACTGCTTTCGTCGCGCCGCTTGCGACCGCCATCGGCCGCCCGGCGGTAGTAGACGTGCCGATAATGCATCGCCGCCAGGGTATGCAGGGTGAACCAGCCGAGCGGCACATTCGCCACCAACAGCGCGATCTGCCAAGGCCCCGCCGCCTCGGCCCGGTTCACCACGGCGAAGATCGATCACACGCTGAGACCGATCACCGCCAGGGTCATCCGGACGATGGCGGCGATGCCTTCGTCCTCGACGCTTGCGCGCCGGCGGACCGATGCCAGCGTCACCGTCCTTGCGAAGATCGCCATCATCGCCAGACAGGCGACGAAGAAGGCGTCGCCGGTGGCGACCAGGCGGATCGGCGGCTCGAGAGCGCTCGCGCCGACCCAGACGGCGGCGCCGGCCGGTGCGGAAAGATAGAACCGGACGTGATGAACCGCGTGTTGACGGAGGGCGGCGATCACCGAGAACTCCCGGGCTTCTGATGCCCGAGCCTACTCGATTGCGCCGACGCCTCAGTCGTCGCGGTGGGTCCGCTCGAGCCGCTCGTGGCGCTCCTGGGCCTCGAGGCTGAGGGTCGCGATCGGCCGCGCCTCGAGCCGACGAAGCGAGATCGGCTCGTCGGTTTCCTCGCAGTAGCCGTAGGTGCCGTCGATGATCCGCTGCAGCGCCTCGTCGATCTTCGAGATCAGCTTGCGCTCGCGATCGCGGGTGCGGAGCTCGATCGCGTGATCGGTCTCGAGCGAGGCCCGGTCGGCCATGTCCGGCTGCTGCAGATTCTCCTCGGTCAGATGACGCAAGGTGACGTTGGCCTCCCGCAGCAGCTCTTCACGCCAGCGCAGCAGCTTCTGGCGGAAGTATTCCCGCTGCAGCGGGTTCATGAATTCCTCTTCATCCGAGGGACGATAATGAGGCGGAAGCTGAATCGGCAGCGAACTCTTCGAAGCCACGGATGCCCTCTTGCCTGTGCCCTACCCTGAAGGCGGGCGGAGCATACAGAGGGTCCTCTTGGGCATCAAGTCTTGGTCCATCGCTCACCCGAGGACGCAGCCCATTGAGAAATATGACAATTTTATCCGTAGGTGCCACCTCGCCGACGCAGCGGGCCGGCGATCAGGCCTGCACGTCCAGCTTTGCGAGTTCGACCCGGGCGCGCAATTCGATCTCGTCCAGGATCTCGTTCAGCCGCGGATCGGCGACTTGGCCGCGCTGCTCCCGGACCAGACGATCCAGGGCTTCGAGCTGGTCGCGCGGGATGGATCCGGTGAGCAGTCCGACCCGAATCTCCTCGAGCCGGTCCAGCATGTCTTCGGCACGTTTCTTCGACCGTCCGCCGGAGCGATCGGTTGCGTCGCGGACGCCGAAGGTCGGATCGACAGGAGCAGCGGCGCCGGTCGCGCGCGGCGCCTCCGGCTCGTCGAGACCTTCGAGCAGTTTCGAGAACTCGCCGGGCTTCGCCTGGGACCCCTTATCGGAGCGGCGGACCGAGGCAGCCTTGGCCGTGCCCGTCGGATCGACTTTCATGGGCCTCCTGTCCGTAACGCCCCCTATATATCGTTACGGAAACAGCCTGAGCAACAAGTTAAACGAAGGGCGGCTCTAACAATCCTAGCATGGGGACGAGGTCCGGTCACCGCGTGCGGCGGTCGGCAAAATCTGCCGGCCGAGGCTCGGCAGGCCCTGCCGCACCCCCACCGAAACGGGCCGGATTTAGAGGATTCTTCAGCGCTTTCCGTGGCATGCTTCTCGCATTCCCAAGGCCCCGCAAGGAGTGCCTCATGACCGTCCCCTCGGGTTACCCGCCGATTTTCCGTCGCTGGCTCGCCGCCTTGGGGTTGCTGGCCGCCCTGCTGCTGCCGACCGACGGCCAGGCGCAGTCCCGGATCAAGGACATCGCCGACTTCGAGGGCATCCGCGACAACATGCTGGTCGGCTACGGCCTTGTCGTCGGCCTCAATGGCACCGGCGACTCGCTGCAGAACTCGGTGTTCACCAAGGAGAGCCTGGTCGGCATGCTCGACCGCCTCGGCGTGAATGCCCGCGACTCGAGCCTCCGCACCAAGAACATCGCCGCGGTCATGGTGACGGCGACCCTGCCGCCCTTCGCCCGCCAGGGGACCCGGGTCGACATCGTCGTCTCGACCCTCGGCGACGCCGCCAACCTGATGGGCGGAACGCTTCTGGTGACGCCGCTGGTCGGAGCCGACGCCGAGGTCTACGCGGTCGCCCAGGGCACGGTGGCGGTCTCCGGATTCTCGGCCCAGGGCGCCGGCCAGTCGGTCACCCGAGGCGTCCCCACCGCCGGCCGCATTGCCAACGGCGCCATCGTCGAGCGCGAGATCGCCTTTCAGCTCGCCTCGCTGGAGCTTATCCGTATCGCGCTCCGCAACCCCGACCTCACCACCGCCCGGCGCATCGCCCAGGCGATCAACGCCTTCGTCGGCGTGCCGGCCGCGCGCTCGCTCGACCCCGGCACCGTCGCCATGCAGATCCCGGTCAACTACAGGAACGACGTGATCGGCCTCCTGACCGACGTCGAGCAGCTCCGCGTCGCCCCCGACCAGGTCGCCAAGGTGGTCATCGACGAGCAGTCCGGCGTCATCGTCATGGGCGAGAACGTCCGCCTCTCCACCGTCGCCATCGCCCAGGGCAACCTCACCATCCGCATCACCGAGACCCCGCAGGTCTCCCAGCCCGAGGCCTTCTCGACCGGCGGCACGACCCAGGTGGTGCCGCGCACGCAGATCGACGTCGACTCCGGCGAAGGCAAGAAGTTCGGCGTGATGCGCTCGGGCGTGACCCTGCAGGAGCTGGTCGACGGCCTGAATGCGCTGGGCGTCAGCCCGCGCGACATGATCTCCATCCTCCAGTCGATCAAGGCCGCGGGCGCGCTCCAGGCCGAGATCGTGCTGATGTAAGGGCCCGGCAGATGACCTCCACATCCCCTCTCCCCGGCATGGACGCGCAGACGCTGATCGCCACGCGTCCGACCAAGTCCTTCGATGTGAAGAACCCCAAGAACCTGGAGGCGCTGAAGAAGGTCGGCCAGGACTTCGAGGCGCAGTTCCTCTCGCAGATGCTCGGCCACATGTTCGACGGCATCAAGACGAACAAGCTGTTCGGCGGCGGCCAGGGCGAGGACATGTACAAGTCGCTGATGGTCGAGGAGTACGGCAAGTCGATCGCGAAGGCAGGCGGGATCGGGGTCGCCGACCAGGTGGTCCGCTCCGTCATGCTGCAGTTCCAGGAGGCCAATCAGAAATGACCAATCCCGCCGCCCGTCTCAACGAGCTGGTCACGGTGCTCGATCGCCTGGAGACGGTCATGTCCCAGGAGACCGAGCTTCTCCGCCGCGTGCGCGTGAGCGAGTCCGCCCCCTTCGCGCTCGAGAAGCAGCGCCTGGCCGAAGTCTACGCCCAGATGCATCAGCAGCTGGTCGAGGATCCGACGCCGCTCTCGATCCTGACCGAGAGCCAGCGCCAGGGCTTTCGCGACATGCTCGCGCATTTCCGCAAGACGGCCGAGGCGAACGAGCGCGCGGTCAACGCCTGCAAGACCGTGAGCGAGCGCGTGATCCAGACGGTCGTCAACGCGGTGAAGCAGAACCGCGTCCAGCATGCGAGCTATGGCGCCAACGGCGTCATCGGCACCGGCTGGAAGGAGCAGAAAGGCGTCTCCCTCGCCCTCGACCGCCACGTCTGAGAGCGGCGGACCCGGCGCCGCGTAGATCTGCGCCGCTTGGGGACGCCCAGACGAACCACGACGCCCCTCGCCGGTAAACAGTCCTCGCGATGGGACCGTTGCGCGTCGCGACATACCAACGCCGGCCGCGCTTCGACGACGTGCCAGGCACGCTCGAGCGGTTGCTCGGCGATCTCCGCTGGTGCGATGCCCGCGACGTCGGTCTCGCGGTCTTCCCTGAGTGCTATCTGCAGGGCTACGGACATGACGCCGAGGTCATCGCTCGCCGGGCCGTCACCCTCGACGGCGGGGTCGTCGAGGCGATGCCGGCAAGGCTTGCGCCCGTTCGCACCCCCTTCATTCTCGGCATCGTCGAGCGCAGGGGAGCGGCCTGCTAGAACACCGCGGCCGTCATTCAGAGTGGCAGGTTGCTCGGCCGCTACGCCAAGGCGCATCCCACCGAGCCGGGGTTCACGGCCGGCACCGAGTTTCCGGTTTTCGCGGCTGGCGGATGGCGGTTCGGGATCAACATCTGCAACGACGCCAATTTTCCCGACGCGGCTCTTCGAATCAGCCGTCAGGATCCGCGGCTGCTGTGCCACCCGCTCAACAACATGCTCGCCCCGACCACCGCCGAGCGATGGCGAGAGCGCGGCGTCAGCAATCTGAAGCAGCGAGCGATCGAAACCGGCTACCGGGTGGCGTCGTCGGATGTGGTCGGGCGCAGCGGCGACCTGGTCAGCTACGGCCTCACCTGCATCGTCCGCGCGGACGGCGAGGTGCTGACCCGCGTACCGGAGCACGAAGAAGGCTTCGCCATATTCGACCTGACTTGAGGGGGAAGTGCGGGAGTTCGATCTGGACACAGGAAAACCCGGGGCTCTCAAGCGAGGGCCCCGAGTGCACAGAGATACGGTTCGACGAGCTTTTTGCCCGTCAGGCCGTCAGTCGAACCCTGTCGCCCGTCCCTTCGGACCCGCCACCGCTGTCACCACCGCCGCCGGAGGTCTTGACCGGCGCGGGAGGCGGAGCTGCGGCTGGTTCGGTCGACGCGCTGCTCGCGGCGGCTGGTTCTTCGCTGCCGCCTCCTCCGAACTCACTCGGCGGCGCCGCCGGCGTAGCCTGGGGAGCGTTGTCGCGATAGAGCCTCACGACCTTCTCCGAAGGATACTGCCAGGTGACGTCGCCGGTCTCGGAGTCGCGGAACTGGAAGACCAGAACCCGAGCCTGCTTGTCGAACCGGAACACGGGGCTGAGGAAGGGCTCCTGCGGCCTCTCTGCTGCCACAGGCACAGTCGCACTTCCGGAGGCGCCACGTGTGGCGCCCGGAAGCGGACCGACTGACCCTGTCAACGCTGCGACGTTCATCGCGGGAAAACCCTTTTCTAGCTCTTTTACAATAGAGAGCTTCGAGGGGTTTGTCTAGAGGGGCGCTAAAAATTTATTCACATCTCGGGCCCGACGCCAGCCCACGATCCTAGATACTCGATTAGATGAAGCTGGACAACGTCAGGTCCTTGAGCGCCGCGGTCACCTGGAAGCTCGAGCTGAGCTGGGCCTGGAGCCCCTGGAGCTTGCTGATCGCCTCGTAGGGATCGGCGTCTTCGAGCCGGCCGAGCTCGTTGTCGATCAGGGTCAGCCGCTGCTCGTGCTGGAGGTCGACCGACCTCATCCGGTTCTCAATGGCGCCGATGGTGCCGAGAGCCGAGCGGAGGCCGTTGAATGCGGGAGCCACCGAGGTCGGGATACCGGTGGGGGCCGTCAGGTTCGACCCTTCCAGGGCCTGGTCGATACGGAAGCTGGCCGCGTCCATCAGCTGGAAGAACGCGGTCGAGGCGCCCGCGTTGAAGGTCGTGGTGGCGAAGGTGTAGACGCCCTGCAGCAAGGCGGCGATCGAGGAATCGTCGCCGCGGACGGTGTAGCCGACGTCGGTCCCCTCGTCGATACGGACCGTGAGAGCGTTGGTGAAGGGCGGGCTGTTGGAATAGGTCGCGTTGTCACCCCGGTAGGGGAAGGTATTGGGCGCAACGCCGGTGTAGGCTGCCGCGCTCGGCGTCAGTGTCGTCACGACGGCGTTGAACGCGACGGTCGCGCCGTTGGCCACATAGTTGCTGGCACCGGCGGTATTGATGACGTTGTCCAGAACCGCGAGCGGCGTGCCGGCGGTGCCGACGGCGCCGGGATCGACCATCGGCGGCGTCGAGATCAGCCGGCCGGAAAAGAGATAGCGCCCCTCGTACTGGGTGTTGAGGAGCTGGTTGAGCTCCTTCAGGGCCGATGCGGCCTCGTCCTGGAAGACCGCGCGAACCGTGGGGTCGGTCGCCATGTAGGTGCGGTTCTGCAGGAACTTCGAGCGGAAGTCGGTGGCGATCTCGGTCATCCGCGTCATCGCCTTGTCGATCACGCCGAGGCGCGCCTGGCTCGAGGCGATGGTGTCGCGGTAGTTCTGGACCTCTTCCTTCTGCTGGCGGAAGTCGAGCGTCAGCCGCGAGACCGAGCCGAGGCCCGAATAGACGTCGGTCTTCTTGCCCGACGCGATCTGCAGCTGGACCTTGTCCAGCTGAGTCTGGATGTTTCGGACGTTGCTCTGCAGAAGCAGGTTCTGCGCGAGTGTCGCAACGCTGTTGATCCCGCCAGCCATGGCGTTTCTCCTCTGGCCTTGCTACTGGCCAATACGAAGCAAGTCGTCGAACATCTGAGTCACGGTCGTCATGACCCGCGCCGACGCGGAATAGGAATTCTGCAGCTGGATCATGCGGCCGAGCTCGTCGTCGACATTGACGCCGCTTTGGTCGCGAAGCCGTTCCTTGAGAGCGTCCGTGACGGTGGTCTGGTCGGCCTCGGCCGCCTGATAGGTCGCGGTCTGCGTCGCCTGGTAGCCGGTGAAGCCGTTGGCCGCGGCCTCGAGCGTGTTCGAGGTGCCGAGCTGGACGGCGGCGGCGTAGGTCTGCGCCGTCTCGAACATGGTGAGGACGGAGCGAAGCTGGGTCTGGTCGCCGCGGAACGTGCTCTCGGCCGCCACGGCGGTCGAGTTGGTGCCGTCGCGCAGGCGCCAGAGGTTGCCCGCCGTGTTGAAGATCGGGTTGGTGGTGATGCGGCCGGCGTATCCGACGGTGTTGGCGGCGGTGTTGGTGAACTGGGCGGCGGGCGGGCCGACGGCCGCGGCGTTGTCGGAGAACACCGTGATAGCGGTGCCGGCATAGCCGGTGCCGGTACCTTCGAAGGCCACGGTCATCCGGGCCGCCTGCTCGTCGAGCTGGGCCTGGGCCTGGGGCAGGACGGTGTCGCGGAGGGTGAACAGACCGGCCAGGCGGCCGCGGGTGATCGAGCTGGTGATATCGAGCGCCGCGCCGCCGGCGGGATTGGGAATGGTGATGCCGCCGAGGGTGGCGTTGAAGCCGGCTGCCGGCAAGCCGACCGGAACATAGGCGTCGCTCGCGACGATCGTGCCCTTCTGGGTGAAGCTCGCGGTGGTCGCCGACTGATCGAGGAGGAAGCGGCTCGACTCCGTCAGGACCGCGAGCCGGCCGTCGGCGCGCACGAAGGTCTGGATGCCCATCTCCTTGGCGAGATTGGCGACCTGCTGGTCACGCTGGTCCTCGAGGTCGGCGCTGGAGACACCGGTGTTGCGGTTCTTCGCGATCTCGGTGTTCAGGGTCCCGATGTTGGCGAGCGCCGTGTTGACGTTGGCGACGGAATTGGCGATCTCCTGCTCGACCTGGGTCCGCTGCGCCTGGATATTGCTGGTGAGCGAGTTGAAGTTGTCCTTCAGGGCCGTCGCCTTGTTGAAGACGTCGGTCTGAGAGGCGGTGTTGTCGGGATGGTTGGTCAGATCCTCGAAGGCGCTGCGCATCGCCGACATGCGCCCGCCCAGCGACAGCTCGTCGCCGGGCTGGCCGTAGAGCTTCTCGAGGCGGCCGAGGAATTCGTTGATGACGCCGAGGCGGGCGTTGCGCGAGCTCGAGTCGCGGGCGTCGCGCTGCAGGTAGAGGTCCACCTCGCGCGTCACCGCCGGCGACTGCGTGCCCTGGCCGATGCCGCCGACGACGTTCGGCAGCTGTCCCTGGATCTTGCGCGTATAGAACTCGGTGTTGGCGTTGCCGACGTTCTTCGAGACGGTCTCGATCCCCGACTGGGCGGCGCGGAGGCCGGACAGCGAGTTAGAGAGCGACGCGTTCAAGGACGAAAGCGGGGACAAAGCCATGTCGGCGGTTCCAAGACGTGGTTCGCCCGGGTGGGCGGCAAACCTAGAAGCAATCTCCGTGCCATGGTCGGCAGGCGCAAATCGTTGAAATATCGGCTTAAATTTTGAGGCCGCCGGCTAAGCGAGGGTGAACTTGGCCGACAAGGGCCGCATTCCGGCCCGGCAAGATTTGCCGCCCTGCCCCTCCGGCACCCGTGTTGTTTTCGCTACGGCGTGCTCGGCGACAATGTTAATTTGTCGAACGCATTGAGAGCCGTTCGGCTCCCGGGCCGGTGCGAGAATTGCATGTGCGCCGCGCCCGCGGGGTTGCCGCGCTCGCCGACCGGAAGTGATCCATGGCCGAAAAAGTCGACATCCTGTTCATCAATCCAGGCGAACCCGCCCAGATCTACCAAGGACTTGGCGATGAATTCAGCGCCATCGAGCCACCGGTCTTCGCCGGCCTGTTCGCCACTTACGCGAAGAAGCGCGGGGCGTCCGTCGCCATCATCGACGGCCCGGCGGAGCGCCTGAACTCGGCCGAAGTCGCCGAGCGAGTCGCGAAAGACTACAGGCCCACCCTGGTGGTCGTGGTCGTCTACGGTTTCCAGCCCTCGGCCTCGACCCAGAACATGAGCGCGGCCGGTCGGGTGGCGCAGCTCATCCACAGCCACGACCCGTCGATCAAGATCATGATGACGGGAACTCACCTGGCCGCCCTTCCCGACCAGTCGATGCGGGAAGAGTCGATCGACTTCGTCTGCGACCGCGAGGGCCCGGTCACCATCTACAAGACCATGCAGGCGCTGAAGGCCGGCGAGACCGACTTCTCGAAGATCGCATCGCTGTGGTGGCGGAAGGACGGCCAGGTCATGGCGCCTGCCGAGCACGAGGGCCTGCTGGTCGATCTCGACCAGGAGATGCCCGGCATCGCCTGGGACATGATGGACCCGCGCAACTACCGCTCCCACAACTGGCATTCCTTCGACCACATCCACGAGCGCACGCCCTATGCGGCGATCCACACCTCGCTGGGATGTCCCTACAA